>JAHJTE010000001.1:0-300000 GCA_018830005.1 Candidatus Omnitrophota bacterium | reverse complement strand
AGAAGCAGGCCGCCTCCTGTTAAGAGGATCCAGCGTTTTACCTTCATTCCAGGATAGAGCCATTTTATAATTCTTTTTATTTTAGTAAGCATGTTAGGCCTTTCTTTCGTCTTCTTGAGAGATGATCTTTAATATAGTAGCCTCATCCTTTGCCTCTTTCAGCTTTTCACGAAAATAGCTGTCTTTTAAAAGACGAGAGATTCTTGCTAAGGCCTTTAGATGTGGACCAGCTGAATCTTGAGGCGCAAGCAATAGGAAAAACAGATACACCGGCTCTGCGTCTAATGAATCGAAATCAACGCCGCTCCTTGATAGGCCAAATGCAGCAACTAATTTTGTTACGCAATCGCTTTTTCCATGAGGAATTCCTATGCCCTGTCCGATGGCAGTAGAACCAAGCGACTCCCGCGCAAGAAGTATATTAATTATTTTAGCCTTGTTTTTTTTATCGACCTCTCCTGCAGAAATCAATAAATCAAGTAGCTCTGAAATAACCTCGTCTTTATTACTTCCTTTGAGATTTGAACTGATTGCCTTCTTGGGTAAAAAATCCATCACTTTCATCAAAAGCCTCCGTCTAATTAAGTATTAATTTAGTTACAAATTATTATTAGGAAAATCTTGGAGCGAGGGACGGGGTTTGAACCCGCGACCTTCTCGTTGGCAACGAGAAGCTCTACCAGCTGAGCTACCCTCGCATGTCGCTCGCAATTTATGCGGATGGAGGGACTTGAACCCCCATGGGTTACCCCATATGGTCCTAAGCCATACGTGTCTGCCAATTCCACCACATCCGCGCAAACTTGGGCCACCCGCGACTTGAACGCGGCACACCCGCCTTAAAAGAGCGGTGCTCTACCGGATGAGCTAGTGGCCCATAGTTATTCTTTATTTTATTATCAACGAACGAAATTAAGATCTCACTATTTTTTATATTAATTCAACAAAAATCAGTATTATGATTTCTAATAGTCCAAACATAAGAAACAGTCCCACGCGACCTGCCCTATAAAATCGTTATGTTATCTTACAGGAAAGACTCTGCAGGACTGTTACCTAATAATACTTTTCTAATTTAAAACTCTACTAGCTCCTTCTCTTTGTTCTTGAGAATTTCATCAACCTTACTAATACATCTATCGGTGATCTTCTGAATATTATCTTGGGTCCTAAAGCGCTCATCCTCAGTAATCTTGGAGTCTTTTTCCAAGTGTCTAACTATCTCAACTGCATCGCGTCTAATCGTACGTAAAGATACTCTTCCGTCCTCTGCCATATCTTTTACCATCTTGGCCAGTTCATCTCTTCTTTCCCTGGACAACTGAGGAATGCTCAAACGGATAATCTTTCCGTCATTAGTAGGGTTGAGTCCTAAATTTGCCTTAATAATTGCCTTTTCAATCTCAGCAATAGCAGAAACATCCCAGGGCTGTATTACCAGAAGCCTTGCATCAGGAACGGAAATAGAGGCGATCTGCTTTATCAGAGTCGGGGCTCCATAATAATCTACATGTATCCCCTCAACTATACTAGAATGCGCCCTTCCTGTCCTTATATGAGCAAACTCTCGCTGCACAGACTCAATTGTCTTCTTCATTTTGTCTTCGGTTTCACGTAAAATAGTTTTTACTTCCATCGCAAATACCCTCTTAGCTTAAAATTAAGATATTTTAGCGAGCAGTCTTTTAGTGGATTATAGTGCCGATCTTTTCTCCTAAGACCGCTTTCTTTATATTGCCGGATTTTAAAAGATTAAAAATGATTATAGGCAAGCCGTTATCCATACACAGACTTATTGCTGTAGCATCCATAATCTTTAATCCTTTCTTTAAAAGGCTAAGGTAGGAAAGCCGGAAAAATTTTTTAGCAGACTTATCTTTGAGCGGATCAGCAGAATATACGCCATCGACTCGCGTCGCTTTCAAAATTACGTCAGCCTTTATCTCCATGGCGCGCAAAGCGCTCGTTGTATCGGTTGTAAAATAGGGGTTGCCTGTTCCAGCAGCAAATATAACCACACGTCCCTTCTCCAGATGCCTGATAGCCCTGCGTCTAATGTAAGGCTCGGCAATCTGATGCATTTCTATGGCTGTCATTACTCTTGTCGGAACAGACATACCTTCTAATATGTCCTGAAGTGCCAGCCCATTAATCAAGGTTGCTAACATCCCCATATAATCCCCGACAGTTCTTTCGATGCCGAAAGACTTTTCGTTCTCCTGGCCGCGAAATATATTGCCACCACCCACAACAAGGCTTACCTGAACATTCATCTGAACAATCTCTTTTACTTGATGAGCGATAACCTTGCAGGTATGCATATCAATACCATGCTCCTTACTGCGACCTAATAATGCCTCTCCGCTTAATTTTAAAACTATACGTTTAAACGCTGGTTTTTTCATTATTAACCTATAGAAAATCGAACAAATCTTTTTATGATAATATTCTCGCCCATCTTAGCAATCAAGGAAACCAGACAATCGCCGGCTGTCTTTGAGGCCTCTTTGATAAAAGGCTGCTCAAGTAAACAATGGACTTTACGATATTCGGCTTCTTCTTCTTTTTTAATCTCCTTTTTCAAATCGCTAGACACAGATTCAAAATCAACATAAGTAGGGGCTGTTGCTGCTATTTGCATCGCTATATCTTTAGTAAAGCGAATAAACTCTTCATTCCTTGCTACGAAATCAGTTTCACAGTTTACTTCTACCAAAACGCCTAATTTAGAACCAGTATGCACATAAGACTCGACTCGACCTTCTCCTGCTGTCCGGCCTGCCTTCTTCTTGGCAATATCTAAACCCTGTCGCCGTAGGATATCCAATGCCTTATCTTTATTGCCGCCTGCCTTCTCAAGCGCCTTCTTACAATCAGTCATTCCAGCTGCAGTGATCTCTCTTAATTCTTTTATAATATTGACTTTGTTTGCCATCGCTAGCTAGCTCTCCTTAACTTAATTTATTCAACATCCTTAGATTTACTCTTTTTAACTGCCCTCTTGGGAGTCTTTATAGGAGTCTTTTCATCAGATTCTTCCTGTATCTGAGGCACCTCTTCAATCAACGCATTCTCCTGCGGCCTATCCTCTTCTGTTTCTTTGCCAGAGGTTGCCTTAACATCTTCTTCTTTCTTTGTATCCAGGAATTCCTGCTTGCCTTCTAAAACAGCATCGGCAATACAGGTTACAATCAATTTTATTGATCTTATTGCATCATCATTTCCTGGAATGGGAAAATCAATAAAATCAGGGTCGCCATTTGTATCGATAATTGCCACAATCGGTATTCCTAAACGCTTAGCCTCCCTGACAGCTGTATCTTCTTTTTTAGGGTCGACGACAAATAAGGCCTTTGGCAATTCCTTCATATCCATGATGCCGGAAAAATTCTTTCTCATCTTATGCATCTCTTTACTCAAGCGAGAAATCTCTTTTTTAGAAAACTTTGCCATAATGCCTTCTTCCTGCATCTTTTCTAATTCCTTCAGATGCTTAACAGACTTTCTCACTGTATGGAAATTTGTAAGCATACCACCAACCCAACGTTCTGTGATATAGAAAACGCCAATTCTCTCTGCCTCACTCTTCATAACTGCTTGCGCCTGCTTCTTTGTACCAACAAACAAAACACTTCCCCCTTTGGATGTCAATTCTTTAAGATAGGCCTTGGCCTCTTCAAGACAAACAACAGTTTTCTCCAAGTCTATAACATAGATACTGTTACGTTTAGCGAAAATGAACTTCACCATTTTAGGATTCCAACGCTTTGTTTGATGTCCAAAATGAACTCCTGCCTCTAAAAGTTGTCTCATAAACTCTGTAGCCAAATTAACTCCTCCTTTAATGCGCGCGTGACTCATGAAGCCCGTCTCAAGACGGACAACATAAATTATAGGTCAAACTAAACTTAACTTACGCTAAATTAGGGCCTTACTGCCCTTATTATTAGACAATTTCAATAATATACCTTAAATTTATACTTGTGGCAAGTAATTTTTAAGCTTTTTTTTTACCGCAAAATCGCAAAAAATTAGCGTAAAATTGGAAAAAATTGACAAAAAATGTAAAAAAATCAGCCAAAAATTAGATCTTTTTGCGAATTTTGAGCTGTTTTGACCCCTTAAAAAGAATTGGTAGGTGCCAAATAGCGGACGGATTTATGCGGCTAACCTATGCCTTCTTCTGGCAATGTCTGCTGCATATCGTGTAATAGCTTGTATAGGCCGCCCTTTGCAATTAACTGCTGATGTGTGCCCATCTCTTCAATGCGACCCTTTTCCAAAACAATAATCTTATCAGCGCCTCTTATAGTTGAAAGGCGATGAGCAACAACAAATACGGTTCTGCCAGCGATAAGTTCGTTAATCGCTTCTTGAACCACTTTCTCTGAAGCGCTGTCAAGTTGCGAAGTTGCCTCATCCAGAATTAATATGGGCGGGTTTTTCAATATTGCCCTGGCTATTGCCAGACGCTGCCGTTCACCTCCAGATAATCTATAACCTCTATCTCCGATAAATGTATCATAACCAGAAGGCATATTCATAATAAAATCGTGTGCCCCTGCTTTTTTTGCAGCCTTAACTATTGCTTCGAATGCCGCATTAGTGTTTCCATAGGCAATATTTGCCTTCACAGAATCGTTAAATAGAATTGTCTCTTGAGTTACGA
The DNA here is from genome assembly GCA_018830005.1 of Candidatus Omnitrophota bacterium. NCBI lineage: Bacteria > Pseudomonadati > Candidatus Omnitrophota > Candidatus Omnitrophota bacterium. The sequence continues at coordinate 295,331 of JAHJTE010000001.1, read as the reverse complement.
GTCCCATCTGCCCCCTTAAGGAGCTTAAGGTCGCTTCTTTAATATCCACACCATCAATTAGAATGGTTCCTTTAACCGGGTCATAGAATCTTGGTATTAAATCGACTAAACTGCTTTTGCCAACACCGCTTGGCCCAACTATGGCCAAGACCTCACCTACATTAACTTCAAGATTTATATTATTTAATACATCATTATCCTCATATTTAAAACTTACGGAGTCGAATATGATGTTCTTTTTAACTGGTGGGAGTGTAATTGCTCCTTCTTTCTCACTCACAGTGGCCTTGGTATCAAAGACCTCATAGACGCGGTTACTGGCTGCGATTGCCTGTTGGTTTAAAGAATGCACGCCCGAAAGCTTCTTAAAAGGGCGAATCATGGAGAGCAAGGAACCTAAAAACAGACTAAATACACCAAAGGACAATTCTCCTGCAATTACCTCTTTACCAGCCCAAACAAATACAAAGATTCCACCAAATACACCGATAATCTCCGTTAAAGGAGAAAGAACCAGCATACGCTTGATTGACTTCATCGTAATTCTATAATAACCTTGATTATGAGTCATAAACTTATTGGTCTCAGCCTCTTCCATGGAAAATGCCTTAACAATGCGTACTCCGGAGATTGTCTCAACTAATAAGGAATTAATGTCTGCCATCTTTTCCTGGGAACGTATGCTTAATCTTTTAAGTACTTTTCCGACTAAAATAATAGGAATACTCACCAGAGGTAAAATAACCAAAGAGACCAAGGCCAGTTTCCAATGTATATAGAAAATTAAAAAGGTAAACATTGCTACCTGAAACGACTGATATACTAAATCAGTAAATCCATAACTTGCTGCATTTTCAATCAGCTTAACATCATTAGTAATGCGGGAGATCAACTCTCCGCTTCTTTTTCTCGTAAAATAATCCAGGGATAAATCTTGCAATTTTCTATATAGCTTCGAACGCACATCCCTTACCACGCGTTGACCGATATCGCTCATTAAATAAGATTGGATAAAATTAAATACTCCCTTTAATATAAAAAGCACAACTACAACAACGGCCATAAGATACAACAACCTTAAAGGCTCAGTATTATTTATAGAGTCAACGAAGCCGGCTAAACCTTTTGGTAATTGTTTGGGAACAACGATTTTTTTGTCTGTTAAGACCTTGTCTGCAAGAGGCACAACCATGGACAACTGGGCTACATCAAAAAGGGCTGAAGCTATCATGCATACTACAGCCAGGCCCAGCATCAGCCGATAAGGACGGATAAATCGTAATAGACGCAAATAACTTTTCATAACTTTATTATTTATAACACGTTAATGTTTCTGGCTGCAAACTGTCTGTAATTCTACCATAGCTATTATCATGCGTCAAGACTCATAAAGCCTTCTCTTGACTTTTGCTAGGAGATTTGATACTATTCAATGATCAGACAGATACTAAAATTAGATTTTCTCTAACATGAAAAAAATTAATATAGGCGTTATTGGCGTAGGGCATTTGGGACAAAGACATGCCCATGTCCTAAGCAAAATAAAAAAGGTCCAGCTTGTAGGCATTTGCGACATTGATAAGAATAAAGGCAAAGAGCTGGCGCGCACCATAAAAACAACCTACTATGCAGACTATTCAGACCTCCTGAAGCAGGTCCAAGCAGTTATAGTCTCTGTCCCCACCAAGCATCACTTCCGAGTTGGCTATGATAGCCTCAAACAAGGCGCGCATGCCTTGATTGAAAAGCCTATCACTCCCACAGTGGCTGAAGCGGGAAAATTAATAAATTTAGCCAAAAAGAAAAAACTTATACTTGCTGTAGGACACATTGAAAGATTTAACAATGCCTTCCGGACAGTCTGCGATATAGTTAAAAAGCCAAAATTCATAGAATGCCATCGCCTAAGCCCATTCCCAGCTCGTTCTCTAGATATTGGGGTAGTATCTGACCTTATGATCCACGATATTGACCTTATCCTAGAGCTTGTAAAATCAGATGTTGTATCCATAGACGCAGTAGGCGTTAATGTCTTAACTAATCTTGAAGATATCGCAAATGTACGCCTGCGCTTTAAAAACGGTTGTGTCGCTAATTTGACTGCTAGCAGAATTAGCGCTAAGGCAATGCGTAAATTCAGAATATTTTTAAAAGATTCCTATATATCTCTTGATTATATGCATAATCAAGCAAGCGTATACAAAAAAGAGAATAAGAATATCTACAAACATGAGGTTCCAATCGATAAAGCTGACCCCCTCCAGAATGAACTAGAGTCCTTCCTTGACTGTATCTTATACGGAAAAGATCCTGTAGTTTCAGGCTGGGAAGGAAAAGAGGCCCTCTCATTAGCAATAAAAATCCAAAAAAAGATTAACGAATATATCAAGCATTACACATGAAAACTATCTTTATTGTTGCTGGCGAAACATCAGGTGACCGCCATGGAGCCAGTCTGGTCAAAGCCCTACAAGATAAGCATCTTGAGATCAAATTCTTTGGCCTAGGCGGAAAATATCTGCAAGAGGCCGGGGTAAAGCTATTATTTAATATTACAGACTTGGCAGTAGTCGGTTTCTTTGAGGTCTTGCACAATCTGGCTAAATTTAGAAGCATATTCGTTAAAACCCTAAATGAAATAAAGAGAATTAAACCTGCCTGTTGCATATTAATTGACTATCCGGGATTTAATCTGCGTCTGGCACGCGAATTAAAAAAAATGCATATCCCTGTTATCTATTATATCTCGCCTCAAGTCTGGGCCTGGCACAGAAGCAGGGTTAAATTAATTAAAAAATATGTGGATAAAATGATTGTCGTCTTTGAATTCGAAAAGGAATTTTACAGGCGATTTGGTATTGAGGCAGAATTCGTAGGTCATCCTCTCCTAGACGCTGTAGAAATAAAAAAAGACTCTAACCAGTTAATAAAAAAATATAATTTAAAAAAAGAGAAAACGACTATTGCACTCCTGCCGGGTTCGCGAAAAAAGGAAATTCAGAAACTCCTTCCCATAATGCTTGAATCTGCCAGGATTATCGATAAAAATAACCAACGCAACACGCAGTTTATATTCATACAATCTAACACCCTAAATAATGACTCAAGCCTTACCCCTCTTCTAGAAGGCTTTAAAGATTTGGATCTGATTAAAGTCAGTGAAGATGAAATATACGATTGCTTATCTGCCTCTGATTTGGCTATAGTAGCCTCTGGTACTGCCACGTTGGAGACCGCACTTACCTCAACGCCAATGGTTATTATCTATAAGCTTAATTTACTTTCCTGGATGCTTGCAAGACTCTTGGTTAAAATCCCTTATATCGGATTAGTAAATGTCGTGGCAGGAGAAAAAGTAGTGCCTGAATTAATCCAGTTTAAAGCGCAGCCTCGGCTTATCGGAAGGGCTTGTCTAGAGCTGCTTTCGGATAAGGGAAAATATCAAGAGATAAAATTGAAACTCGATAGCCTTAAAAAAAGATTAGGTAAAGTCGGGGCAAGTAAATCTGCCGCAGAAATCATCGCAAAGCTAATCTAATAAACCTCAAAAACTAAGCTTTTCTAGTAGATAAACTTTTATTGAATTATCTTCTGTGCTTTTTCAGGAAGTGTGCGATGCGGGAAAGCGCCTCTTTCAAATCAGAGAATTTAGCAGCATAGGCAATGCGGATGAAACTATCAAGGCCATTACCAAAGGCAATACCAGGCACTACTGCTACTTTTTCCTCCTTTAGGAGGCGTTTTGCAAACTCAGTACAGGAAAGATGCGTCTTTTTAACCGAAGCGAATATGTAGAATGCACCCTGGGGACGATGACAGGAAAGACCTAATTCATTAAGGCCTTTAAATACAAATTCTCTACGCCGTCTATACTCCCTGCACATTTCATCAAGGGAATTTTTTGAATTCTCCAAGGCCTCAACAGCTGCCAATTGACTCATAATCGGAGCACATAGCATACTATACTGGTGAATCTTGGTCATTGCCCCGATTATATCCACAGGGCCACAAGCATAGCCCACTCTCCAGCCGGTCATAGCATACCCTTTAGAGAATCCGTTTAAATAAATGGTGCGCTCCTTCATCGCAGGTAAGCTCGCAAAAGGAGTATGCTTAAAGTCAAAGCTAAGCTGCGAATAGACTTCATCGCTAATTACTATCATAGCTCTTTTTTTGATTACTCTAGCCAATGCCTGCAATTCATTTTTTGTGTAAGAGGTGCCGGTGGGGTTATTTGGATAATTCAAGACTATTGCCTTTGTTTTTGAATCGGCGAAATTTTCAATCATTTCCGGTTTTAATTTAAACCCGTCGTGAAAATCCGTGCGGATAATCTTTGCTTTTGCCCCACATAAATATACTAAAGGAGCATAGGCAACGTAACTTGGAGTTGGAATTAGAACATTATCTCCTCTATTTAGTATAGCCCTGAAAGCTAAATCAAGACCTTCAGATACACCTGTGGTTATTAGAATCTGGTTATTTGCATCATATCTAATATCGCATAGATTCTTAACGTGCCTCTTGATACAAAGGCGCAACTTCATCATTCCTTTATTAGAGGTATAACTTGTCTGGCCTCCTTCTATAGAAAAAATTCCTGCTTCGCGGATGTTCCAAGGAGTAACAAAATCTGGTTCACCAACCCCTAGAGATATAACATCCTTCATCCCTAAGACAAGATCGAAAAACTCACGTATACCTGAAGGTGGCAAGTCGTTTGCAATCTTTGAAATTCTCAAATCTCTACTTTTCATTATCAGCAACCTAGTAACTTATAGCTATTCTTCTGTTTTCTTTCCTGAATTTTAAAATATCCCCGTCCTCTTTATATTTTTTAAGTAAAAAATGCGTGACTGTAGCACGCACATTCTCCATGGGTGCGAGTTTCTCTGCAACAAAATTAGCAACTGTGTGAATATCGTCTCCTTCAACCACAAGCAGTAAATCATAAGTACCGCTAACCAGATAAGAGCTTTGGACTTCTGGAAACTTATATATGCGCTCTGCTAAATAATCAAAACCGAGATTTTTCTGAGGTATTACGCTTACTTCAATCAAGGCCCTCACTCTTCTACGGTCCTCCTTTAACAATTCCTTATTGATTAATGTCTTATATTTTACAATAATGCCTTGTTTTTCATATTTTTTTATTGCTGACTTAACAAATTTTGTTGATTTGCCTAGCATCTTAGCAATTTCTTCCGGCCTGATACGTGCATCTTTTTCTAAAACCTCGAGTATTTCGTCCATAGCTTAACCTCCGTTAAATCAGATGATCGCAGATATCTGCGATCATTTGTGGTATTTTATCTGTACCCATCTTTGCAAATAACAGTATGCCCGCTTTTTTTGGATAAAAAAGCGGGCATCATGCTAACTAACCGAAAAGTGAGTTAACAACAGTTGCCTTAATTAAGCCTTCTCTTTCAATGTAATAGCAATAGCTAAAAGAAGCATTACAGTGGCAAAACCTAAAAATCCTCTGGCTCCTACTTCAAATAATGGCCTAAACATTATCCGAGAAATTATTCCTAACACAATAGAAGCAATAGCTATGGGTATACAAACATCAGCCAGTTTTTTCATCCTCCCCCTCCTTTAGTGAGCACATAACTTACGCCCTACTTTAATTGTACAACCTCAAAAAAAAGTGTCAAACTATTTTTATATTCTCTATTCGACCTCCAAATCTGAAAAGGCCTCCTTAACCATCTCGCCCTCAATATTTCTAACCTTATGACTAAATGCCGTCAATAGGGCCAAGTCGCAAAGGTGATTAATTCTGCGCGGAATACCTCCCGAATATTCATAAATTAAATGAATTGCCGAATCAGCAAAAACCCCCTCATCGCCTCCAGCAACTTTAAAACGATGCTTAATATATTTAGTTGTATCCTCCTCGCTTAGCTGGCAAAGGTGACAGTGTATAGCAATGCGCTGTGACAATTGCCTGTTACGCTCAATAGCATCTTTTAATTCCGGCTGACCGAGAAAGAGCACATTTATAAGGAAATTTCTTTCAGTCTGGAAATTAAGTAGAAGGCGCAATTCCTCCCAGACATTTTTATCTTCGATTACATGCGCCTCATCAATAATAAGCACTGTCTTCTTGCCGTCCCTGGCATTATTTTCTAGGATTTCGCTTAAGGCATCCAAAACAACATTCGTCAATACCTCTGTACGCTTTTTCGGCAGCTCCTTTGCGCCGAGGCGACTAGCAATAGTCATTAATAATTCTACGTATTCAAGCTTAGGATTTGCAATGAATGCCGTCTTGTAAACTTCTCTACTTAGCTCCTTTAATAAGGTCCTGCCTAAAAGTGTTTTGCCGCAACCAAATACACCTGTAAGAACTCCTGCGCCCTTTTGTTCTCTCACAGCGTATAGCAGACGCGAGAGGCCTTCTCTATGCTGATCCGAATAATAGATAAATTTAGGATCGGGCGTATTCTCAAAAGGTTTTTCTTTTAACTTCCAATATTTCTCATACATATTTAATCCTTAGCTTTTAGTTTATCTATATTCCAGCCGCTGCGGCGACGTTTGCCAATAATCATAAGTACGGCTATCATTAGAAAAATCGCGGCTGCCTGAATCAATAAAATAATAGCAATCTTCCAAGTAGCTCTAAGTAGTACCATAGCACTAATACCTAAACATATGCTGACTAGATAAATGAAAATAACCGCTCCTTGAGGCTGCAGACCTAAATCTACTAGCCTATGATGAAAATGATCTTTACCAGCATATTCTAACCACTGTTTAACATTCTTCACTTTCCCCTCTTTAACACGCATAACCGTAGTAAAAACCATATCAAAAATAGGAACCCCGAGAATTAAAATTGGGATGCTTATCCCTACAATACGGTCTTGTGCCCACACGCCAACAACAGCAATACTTGCCAGCATAAATCCCAAAAATGTGCTGCCAGAATCACCTAAGAAAACCTTTGCTGGCTTAAGGTTATGCGGCAGAAAACCCAAACAGCAGCCGAAAAGAATAATACTCAAAAATAAAATCTGATTCTGATTTGTGAAAAAAGCAATTACAGCAAAACAAAGGCTACTAATACAGACTAGACCTGCGCAGAGCGCATCCATTCCATCGAGGAAATTCATAGCATTCGTTATTCCTACAATCCAGAGGATGGTTATAAGACATCTTAAGATAATACCCCAAGCTGTATTAGGAAAAATAGTCAATGTGGCTGAATTTGTAATAAGCATTAAAACTACAAGTATCTGAATACCTAGGCGTAACCTGGCTGAAAGCTTATTAAGATCATCCAAAAAACCTACAATAAGTATAATAAGGCCTCCAAACAATACACTGAGAATTACAATATCAAATTCATTTCTAATTACAAAAAGGATTAACAGATATGGAATAGCAAGGGCAAGACCTCCCAATAGAGGAACCGGCTGAACGTGTATCTTCCTCTTCTCGGGGCGGTCAAGGACATTGAATTTAAAACCGATCCTTATCGCAATCTGCGTGAAAATAAATGTGCTCACTACTGAAAAGATGAAAATATAGAATAATTTCATGACTCTAACATAAACCTTAAGGCCTTGAATCCCTCAGCATACTTCACTCGCCCCTGAAAACCCCTGAAATTTGCACAAGAGGTCGCACTATCCATTATACTTAAGCCTGGGACTCTTGTCTTATGCACTTGAGAACGATGCAACTTTAGGAGTTGGAGTTTTTCAAAGATAATATCACCAATATCAACAAATATATCCGGCTCAAAGCCAATAGTAGTCGGGACCTCATAAAATAAGACCTTCTTTATATATCTTGTAGCTGAAATAGCGGCCTCTGCAACCACCCTGTGATCTTGATGGATATCAGAAGGAGCATTAAATAAGACAATCTCTGGCTTAACCTTATTCAATATTGCCTCGATCTTTCCAATCAACTCTTTGGTTAAACATATTTTAGTGTCCTTATAATTCCCCCAAAAAACGCGTTTTGCTTTTAAGAATTTAGCGGATTCTTTCTGCTCTTGACATCGCCTAGCGCCAGAGGCTCCGATTTCTCCTTTAGTTAAAATTAAAAGATAAACATTATTTTTGGCCTTAGTATATTTCAATAATGTCCCACCGCAGCCAAATTCAATATCATCCGGATGCGCACCGATTGCCAATATGTTCATAATATCACCTCTATTGATTATATCACGGATTTAAATTTTTAAAAACTTTTGCCTTTATTTTTTTCTAATTATCCTCTTGTATAATTTTTGCTATAGTTTCTGAAATAATTTCAGCGCGTATTTTATTTCCCTTTGGACTCATATGGATTTCATCGATAAACATCTCCGAACGCCTTGGAAATATGCTTTCTAAATCTATTAAATAAACACCAGTCTGGCGGGTTAAATTACGAATAACATTGTTATGTTCCATAATTCCTTTAGCCAATTCAGCATATATTGATTTGCTCTCTTTTACAGGACCTAAAACTTGAGCCACTAAAACAACATCGACATCATTAGCCCTGGCAAGCTGAATCAAGGACAAAATATTTCGTTGGAAAATCTGCGCAGACGTATTCGCTAAATTCCTTTTATAATCACCAGTAACATATTGATATGGCCATTTCTGAACAATTTCATGAATATGCGGCGGCCAGGTTAAAAAAGCAATCCCTAATCTTTCTCCCACTCGGCCAATAATCTTTTGAGCTAATATACTTTTAAATAGAGCCCTTTTTAAAGCTGGTATCGGCCTCCAAACAATATTAAAATCTGAATAATCAAAGGCACCCTTACCCATAATCCTGGGAAATATGTCGTTAAATCCAGAATAAATTATTATCATATCAGGTGATAGAGGAAGAATGCGAAATTGAAATAATAAAAAAATATTAGCTGATGTGTATCCCGGCACGCCGGCGTTAATCACATCGGGTACTTTCTTTTTAACGGTATTCTTTAGAAGCTGATTAAGAAAATAAGGATAGGACTCTTCCGGGGAAACCCTTGAACCATAGACACTAGATGCACCTAGGCAAAATATTCTATAAATATTTTCCTCTTTAGAAATATCTATCTCTTGACCCCTAAAACCTAATGAATTATGCTTCGCTATCTTTGGATTCAGCACATAATTAAGAAAAGGATGGGACGAAAAAAAATTAATTTGTCCATAAACCTGGGTCTCTTTTGCTTTAACTCTTTCGCGTATGCGTAACATTACCTCTGCTACAAGAAAAAATAACAAGATTATTAATATATACGAAAGGGCTTTTTTTCTACTGGTAAATCTTTTCATTTCTGTATCAGTAAATAAGATTTTTGTCTTTTTGCAGCGTAAAAATCGCGCGGAGTTTTTATATTTAATAGCCTTAGGAGGAATCCTCTTATAGGAACATAATAACCAGAAATCATAAATCTAAAAACAAGTGGGTACTTAGAAAATTTGGAAACAAATACCCTTTTTAATGTGTAGATATCATCGTCTTTAAACTCCTCCTTCTGATAAGCAGTACCTACAGCGGGTCAAAACCAGCCTCCTTAACCAACTCTTTTATGGAATCATCTAGCACACCATAAGGATAACAAAAAGATTCTATAGTTTTGTTTAATCTTGTCTCTAAAATCAATTTTGAAAGAAAAATTTCTTTCCTGGCTTCTTCGCGGGATAATAAAGGCAAAATTCTGTGGCTTAAGGAATGGGCGCCAATATCTATTAAATCGTCTTTTGCTAAATCCTGCGCCTGTTCCCAGCTTAGATTATTTTTTTCTCCGAGAGAATCAATAATTACAAAAACCGTTGCCTTAAATTGATATTTTTTAAGTATGGTATAGGCCCGACCATAGAAATCTCTATAGCCATCATCAAAGTTTAACACCAACAAATTATTTGGAATACTCGAGCCTTGTTTAATCAAATTAGCAGCTTCGCTTAAAGAAATTATTTTATAATTATTTTTCGACAAATATTGCATCTGCTTATCAAAAATATTCTTTGGCAGGCTCAGATTATTTTTCTCTTCAACGGCTGAAATAGAATGGTACATTAAAATTGGTAAGGTTCTATGCGGTGCGATAAAGATAAAGAATAAAATTGCAACAACTGTACTGAAAGCGATAAATAATAAAGCTGATCTCTTGAAGTAAATTAATAATCTTGATTTCATTGTCGATTCTTATTTAGCTGCAAAGGAACTATCTGCATAAAATAATTTTTAATCTCTACTGCGGCCTTGGATTAATTTTAAAAGGATTGACTAAAATCTCTCTACTATCCTATAAAATAATTTTCCTATATCATTTATTATTTTTTTAACACGCTGATTTCTATTTTTCCTCTTCTGAAAAATATTTATATCTTTAGGTTTTATTTCTTTTGTCCTTTTATCTAAAATAATGGAATATAGTTCTAAACTAGCTAAATCGTTCTCCTTAAAGTCTTTTGGTTTTCTAACCTTAATAAAAACTCCCGGGGAGTATTTATCCTTTTCAATTTTTTCAATAAGACAATCTGAAAATATGTACTCCAGGTCAGAGGCTTCAAATCTCCAGTAATCACTAGGGAAACCATGATAAAGGAAACCATAGGAACGGGTAGTTATGAATACTGTGCCACCTAGTTTACAGATATTTTTAATGTTTGCAATACCTCTCTTGTAGTCTCTTACGTGCTCTAAAAGCTCTGTAGAAATAATAATGTCAAAGCTCTCGCGTCCAAATTTTTCTACCATCTCCTCTACGCTACAAATCATGTCTACACCCGGACCTTCCTTAATGTCTATTCCTATATATTCACGAGGATTAAGCGACTCAATGAAAGGGCGCAAACTTCCATTCTCATCAAAAGAACCAACCTCAATTATCCTCTTTCCTTCAATTTCTTCTTTAGAGAAATTTTTAACTCCAAAAATAATACCAGCAGTATCACACATAATCTAATACCTCTTTATTTATTTAATAAGCTCTTATCAACTAAGTAATTATAAATCCCTTCCGCTGCCAATTTATGAGCCAGAGGCTTCCAGTGTCCATCTGCCGGATAATATAAATCGCTGCCCCTGTTCTCTCTGAGAGCTGTTAATAGATCACATACGTTAATGTTATTCTTTTTAGCAAATTCAGCTAAAATTTTACTCACTTGATCTTCGCCGCGATTATAAACATCATACAAAAAATGTATACGTATTACTACAAAAGATACGTCGGTGCCTTTAGCAAGGGTATTTATTTTCTTGAGTTCCTCTTTTGTAATATCCCAACCTCTCTAATTCCAGACAGTTCTGTCCCTGCCTAAATCGGACTAAGCCTTTGCGCAAAAAGGTCCCTTCAAAGAACGACTCTAGAAATGCTAAGGGTTTCTCCAGATTTTTCGGCGAGGCCTTTTTTACAATCATCGCAGGCTTTACAACCGGAATAAATATCCTTACGCCAGCCTCAAGTATAAACAGGACAAATAAAAATGAACCAAGAATCAATACAACATTGGATATTGTCTTTTTTACTCGATTCATAGCTTAAACTAATTTGCCTCTTAAAATCTCCAAGGAATTTTTTCCCTGATTAAATAAAAGGTCAATTATTGACATATTGCTGACGAATGAACCATAGCACTGCCCATATTCTGGATGCGCAAAATCCTGATAAACTAATTTGATAGAATTCTTTTCAAATTGTTTTTCATCAAGGTAATCCCTGCCGCCCTCACCAGAAAAATATGTATCAGCATTCAATCTTTTGCAGATATCTATTATCCGGCAAGACTTTTCAGAGATTATACCTAACTCTGACTCAAAATAAATATCTTTTCTGATTCCCAGAGAAAGAAGCATCTCCTTTATTATGAACACATTCAAATCAGCTAATCTTTGCCATTTCTTTGAATAGAGCTTTTGGAAAAATTCAAAATAAACTTTAAAAAACTGGGCACGGCTATAGTTAAATTTAATGCTTTTTAGATGATCATTAGACCAATCAAGGTCATTGTCAATTTCTACCTCGTTAATCTTTTGAGTATATAAACCTTTGGTAATTACGGGTACGGTCAACCATATCCAGCTATCTTTGGTACGGATTTTGTTTCTGTTTTGGAATTCGCGTTTTTTATATTGGACATTATCTAAAAATACAAAGCAATCGCTTCTGTCAATCTTATCAAAAAACCCTAACCAGGGTAAATATTGTGGTTGATGCACTGAAATAATCATCTATTTTTTACCCTTTGCAAGATTTAAGTATAGGTCTCTAAAGCTTGCTAACATTTTTTCTTTTGTAAACTCTTTTTCTAATTTAGTTTTCGCCTGAGATGTTAATGCTTTTGTCTTCTCTTTATTTTGTAAAACCTCGACAATTGCCTCTGTCAGCTCATCGGGATTTGCTGGCTGAACAAGGATACCTGTATTATTATCTTCCACAATCTCCCTCACCCCTCCTACCCGGGTAGCGATGACTGGCTTAGCTAAGGCAAACGCCTCTAAAATAACCAAGCCAAAGCCCTCATTTAAGGCTGGATTCACTACGCAATCAGATAAAGCAATAATCTCTTTTATATCTTCTCTGAAACCTAAAAAAATAATTTTGTCTTCCAAATCTAATACCCTAGCAAACTTTACTAATTTAGTCTTTAGGGAACCTTCCCCCACTATTAATGCCTTAAAATTAGCACCGGTTTTATCCAACTGTTTTAAAGCCTTAATAAAAAATTCTATCCCCTTAACTGACTCAAGCCTGGATACAGTAGTGACTACAGCACAATCTTTCGCTATCTTAAACTCCTGTTTTAACTGTTCTACTCTTCTAAGATTAATTTGTTCATATTCTTTAAAATCTATTCCATTATGAATCGTGACAAACTTTTCTTGCCCCCCAATGCCCCTAGAAAGAAACTCTTTCTTTCCAATATCAGTAAGCGTAACGATTATATCGGTAAAATTAGCACAAAATCGCTCAAGTATTTCGAATAATCTAGATAATAACGCTCCGGCGTAGCCATAAAAAATATTGCCGTGTGGCATATAAATAATAACCTCTACCTTAGCCATCCTTGCTGCTAAGCGACCCAAAAAACCTGCCTTGGAAGTATGGGTATGAATAATGTCTGGCTTTTCTCTCTTAATCAACCGATACAATTTAAACAAGCTAAAAAAATCTAAAAAGATATTAATATCTCTGCGTAGGCAATCTAGGAATATAATTTGAACCCCGCTCTGTTTACTAAATTCATTCAAATCCTGCTCCGGATCTTTAGTCAACCCACTGATAATCTTTTGACTAAAATCATCCTTATTTAAGGACTTTGTAATATCCAGTACTATCCTTGAAGAACCGCCCCTGTCCAAGCGGGTAATGATGTGGATAATTTTTATTTTCTTCATCTTCAGAATCGATACAACTCAGTACAGCGAGTACAAACTGGAAAAATTCTCTCTCTCTTTAAAATCTTTCTGAATTTGCAAAACTGCTGATTATTCCAAATGTCCTTAAAACTTTCTTTCTTTATATTGCCAAAATAAATATTCAACTCCTCGCAAGGGCCCACCTTTCCATCAGGGAATATGTAAACAGTCATCCAGGGACTTAAGCAACGATTGGCAAATTGTTTTGATTTAAAATTAAAATCTTTGTAGTATTCTATTATTTCTTTTTGTCTAAAATCAGGGTAGAAAAACACACCGCAAGCCTTCGGGTAACTCTCTATCTTTTTAATCTCTTCAATTAAGACAGCGGTATCAATCTTTGGCAGTTCATTCCTGATGAAACCTTCCCAATCTCGGCTTAGTATGCCAAAATTATCTTTAAGTATCCGATTGGTTTTGGCAACGCTTTCTCTATCCACAAAAGAGAGATGATGAAAGGTTATAGTATCGGGTGAGAGTTTTTCTGCTGTCTTAAATATTTCATAAAGATTAGAGAAATTATCTTCCGAAATTGTAGTGGCAACATTAATCTTGGGTAACCTCAGATTATTCATTTTCTTTAACTTTGCAATCTTACTAAGTGCATTAAAGGCCTTATCAAATGAACCTAAGGTATTGGTAATCTTATCATGAATTTCCTGTGTGCCCTCTAAGGAAAAAATAATTTCATCAAGACCAGAATCGATTACCTCCTGCTCTCTTGCGGCAAGGAGCGTACCATTAGTAACGACATTACAACGCAATCCTTTATTTTTTATATATTTTACAAGCACCGGCCAGTCTGGATAGAGAAACGGTTCTCCGCCAAAAAGAGTAATATTCGGCGCAAGGCCTGCTATATCATCGATAATCTTTTCTAAATCTTGAAGATTCAAATCTTCTCTAAGGCAATCCTCCTTTTTATCTTTCAAAGAGCCGCACTTTCCCCAATAGCCGCACATCGAACAAGCCAAATTGCAACGGTAAGTCAAAAACAAAGAAACCGTCTCGGGCCAACTGCTTCTACCTTGAAAAACATAATAACTAAATAAGGAGGCGAATCTCTTTATTAAAACAGCCAAGGCGTAAGCCGGCTCTCTGGCAGCCTTATAAATCTTTCTTTTTAAGCTTTTAATCAGACTCATTGCAAATTTTCATCAAAAATTTTCCGCATTAAATTCAACATAGCCTTATTTACTAAAGGATGGCTCGGCAACGTAAGAAGCCTTTCAGCAATAAATTCTGCATTAGGGAAATCTCCTTTTTTATATCCGAGATTGAATTTAAAATGCAAAGGCTGCTCATACATCTCTGAACTATCTATGCCTGCTTCAGAAAGAATTGTCCTAATCCTCTTTTTTACCTGGATATCTCTGAATATAACAGGAAAACGATTATAGGCTGGTATGCTGAGATTAAGAATATGAGGAATAATAAGATCCTGCTTATTACTTAATAAATCATAAAGAAACGAGCCGTTTGAATGTCTTGCTTTACTAAAAAGATGCAATCTCTTTAATAAAGATAATCCGACCCTAGATTGTACATCTGTATAATTTGAGACAGAAAAATCCATAGGTGTCTTTGTGCTTCTAAAGGTCTTTAATACGTGATAAAGACAATTATATATAAGTGGCCTTACAACCAAAGAAAGCAAAATAAGTTTTACAATAATCATAAACTTATTAAAAATTGACGGGCCCCTTAAGATGTTTATCTCTTTTCTAATCAAATCGGCCAACCTATCATCATTTGCGCCTATTGCACCACCCGAAGCAGTAGACATATTTTTACCTCGATTAAAACTAAAAAGGCTCACATCGCTTCCAGAACCAACAGATCGTTTGTTTATGAAAGAGCCTAAAGCTTGAGCGCAATCTTCAACGATAATAGTATCTATCCCTTTTCGTTTGATAATACTACTAAAAGCCTCTAAATCAAAGACCAAGCCAAATAGATGCACTACAGTTACACAGAGAGTATTTTTTGAGATCAAATTATTAAGACCTTCTATATCTAGGTTAAAAGTATCCAAGGAAATATCACAGAGAACTATTTTTAAGCCCAATCTTTTTATAGGTAAAACCAATGAGGCAGCAGTATAGGCAGGCAAAACAACTTCTTTTTTATCCGGATAAGTTGAAGATAGCGCCTTTAATATAAGATAAAAAGCGCTAGTGCCAGAATCAACAGTAAAAACATATTTTAAACCTAGAGAGGCGGCTAATTCTTTCTCGAATCTTTCCTTGGCCTTAAAACCCCTAAAGACTGAAAAGATATCAGGGATATTAAAGTCTGTAGCAACTATAGGAACTTTTTTTAAAATCATTATCTTTTCTTGGCCTTAATAATTGTTATAGGGACAGTTAAGTTAAAAAAAGCTCTAATAGGTAAAACCTCTAGAACCTCGGCGTTATTTTGCTCAAAAATTTCAATAATCTCTTGTGGGTCATATTGTCTTAACGCTACAGCGCATTTTGAATCATAAAGCTTAACAAATCTATAACGTAAAGACGTAACTAGATCATTCTTATTTCTAATATCTACTATAATCTCTGCGCCTTTTTTAGCCACGCGCACAGATTCAGCAATAATTCCTTTTACATTTTCAAAAGAAGGCAAATTAAAAAGCGTATTTAAACATACTACATAATCAAAGGTGTTATCCTTAAAACAAAGCTCGTTACCGTTAGATTCAATTAAGTTTACTGCTTTAGCATCTTGGGCCTTTAATTTCTCTTTGGCATTTAGTAGGCCTTCTCGTAAAATATCAACGCCAAATATCTTCAATCCCTTAGCTTTCTTTAATAAATTTATAATAAACAGTCCCTCGCCGCAACCAATCTCTAGGATCCTACCTGATTTCCTCTTACATATGCTTAAGAATTCATCCCTTACCTTAGAAGGCAGATATCCTGAAGAATACTCTCCTTTTTCGCCTTTACGCGCAATTAAAAATCTAAGCTTCTCATATATACGGCTTAATATACTCATACTGAATCAAAATTTGTTTTTTGCTATTTTTGAAGACAACAGCTTAATATCTTTTTGAGGCTATCTGCGCGATATTGCCACCTGAACTCTTCTTGCATCAATCTGCGCCCAGTATTACCCAGTTCACCCGCTTGCTTCTCATCCTCTAATAAACAAGTAATACTTTGCACAAGTGCATCTATATCTTCAGAGTCAATTAAAAACCCAGTACGCTTATCCCAAACAGCTTCTCCTGCGCCTCCGGAATTACCACCAATAACAGGCTTAGCGCATGCCGAAGCCTCAATAAAAGAAATACCAAAACCTTCTATAATCTCTTCACCAAGGGTCTTCCTATTGGGCATAACGTAAATATCGCAAAGATTATAATATTTTGGCAGGTCTTCATTCGTAACCTTACCGATAAAGATAACGTTCTTGTTCAGTGAATTTTTCTCAACAAGGGCTTTAAGATAACCCTCTTGTTCGCCACTGCCTACAATTAAATATACTAAACTAGGAAATTTCTCACTAAGCCTCGCTAACGCCTTAATAACCACATCAATCCCTTTGCGTTCTACCAAGCGCGATACAGTTAATAATACTTTTTTGTTCTCAAGGCCTAAACGCTTTTTTAAATCAGAACAATCCAAATCTGGCTTAAAAATCTGCACATCTACACCAGGCGTAACCTTTATAACTTTATCTTCCTCTATGCCAAATTTCTTCACTTCTTTACTCGTAAACTCGCTATTGACAATGACAAAACAAGCGTTCTTAAGGACCCTCTCTAATAGCCTTAAAATGATTTTGCGTCTTTTATATTTCTCTAATTCTCCACCATAATAAAATACGCAATAAGGTAATCTGGCTATCTTTTTAAATACTAATCCGATTAAACCTATGCTGACAGGAACGCCACAAACTATAATATCTATCCTTTTTTTTCGAACTATCCAAAAGGTATAAAAAAATAAAATGACTGCTCTCAAAAAAGCAGAGCGACAAAAACTAAAGTAACGGAATATACTCAATCCGCTGCTACTGTCTATTATTTTATACCCTTTTACCTTGGGGGCTAAAATAAAGTTATTTTCTGGAGACATTAGCCTCCAGATATTATAAAAAACAGTGCCAATTCCACTGACTATAGGGGGAAAATCAAAAGTAACAAGTAATGATTTCACAATCAATATATTGTTTTTGTTTTTTAAAGACGCTTTTTTTAATTTATCTCTTATATAGCAGTGTCTCTACTGCCTCTCTAGGATCCTACCTGATTTCCTCTTACATATGCTTAAGAACTCATCCCTTACCTTAGAGGGCAGATATCCTGAAAAATATTGTCCTTCTTCGCCCTTGCATGCTAGGAGGATTCGAAATCTTTTGTAAATATTAAATATTATTTTCATACTAATTTTAAAGCCGCCTTAGATATTTCCTCAGGCCTCAGGGATGAAAAACAATTCATAGAACTGCATCTAACCTTAAAACAAGGCGCACAATCGACTTTATTATAAAATACAACTGCCTTTTCTGATATTCGACGCGGGTCATAGCGAGTAATATCCCCGGGGCCAAACAAAGCAATTAAAGGAGTAGCTAAGGCAGCAGCTAAATGCATCGGGCCAGCGTCATTGGAAATAAAGACATTGCATCTTTTAATTAATGCCATAAGCTGGCCAACATTCGTCTTATTAGTGGCATTAATGATACCAACCTTAGATAGGCTCACTAATTTTATTGCCAAATCTAGCTCTTTTTTGCCTCCGGTAATTATTATTTTAAAGTCTTTTTCTTTTCTCAATAACTCAATTAGTTTAACAAAATTCTCTATTGGCCAACGCCGCGTTGGCCAAGTACCACCCGGATTTATGCCAATCAAAATATCATTTTGGCCAACATCGTTATCTAGCAGAAATCTATCAATAAATTTAGCATCTTCATGATTAACTTTTAAGTCTATATTTCTACCTTCACCTTCTACTCCCAAAACCTTGAATATTTCGAAATAATAATCTATATCGTGCATTTGTGCAATATCGTCCTCTGGAATTTTTTCATTTAAGAAGAAACCCCTTGCATTGGTATCTCGGCCAACACGGTAAGTTGCACCAGCTAATAAAAATAAAGATGCCATCTTAAGACTGCTTAAGTAAGAAGTTAAGGATCTCATATTTATTGCTAGGTCAAAATGAAGTCTGCTTAAAATAAAAACCAGTTTTAATTTTTGCCATAATCCTGGATTAAAAAGGATAATCTTATCTATGTAGGGATAATCTTTCATCAAATCCACAGAGCGTGGTGTTGTTAATAATGTTATGGTGGATTTTTTATAAAAGCCACGCAGTGCCCTAAGCGCAGGTATGGATAAAAGTATATCGCCAATGCCACCAAGATTTACTAATAGGATACTGTTTATGTCCGTGATTTTCTTCAATTTATTTCCCAAGCTGCTCCTCAACTGCCTTTAGCACATCCTCTACCGTTATTAATTGCATACAATCAAGGCTTAAACAATCAGCCGGTTGGCAATTTGTGCAGTCTAAGTTCTTGCTAACTATCACGTGGCCCTCTCCCCAGGGTCCCCAATTCTTGAAGCTATCTACAGGACTTATATTTCCAAAAATACCCACAACGGGAATCCTTAAGGCTGCGGCGATGTGCATCGGCCCAGAAGAATTGCCAATAAATAACTTACATCTTTTAGTCAAACTAATAAGCCCGGTTAGATTAGTATTGCCCACAGCAACAATAGGGGGATTCTTCATAAGCGATACGATTTTTTCTGACAAAAATCGCTCAGAAGCACTCCCTACTAAAATCGGCTTTGCATTATATCTTTCAATTAGATAATCGCAAACTTTAGCAAAGTTCTCTGCTGGCCAACGCGTATAATGATAAAAGCCGCCTGCATGTATGGCAACTAATGCATCACCATAACTTATATTATTATTCTTTAAAAAGTCTTGAGCAAAACTTTCCCCCTCTTTGCTTATAGATATTACCAAACTCTTATCATTGGTATGTGCACCTATCGAACCTACTACCTCAAGATTTACTTCGACTTCATGACGTGGATATTGCGCTCGCCTATCCTGGATTTTCTTCGTCAAAAAAAAGCCTGATCCTGCTACATCATAACCTACTCTGTGTATAGCTCCACCCGCAAAACTAAGAAAATTTGACCAAAAATTAGGGTTTAGGACTATGGCCAAATCAAATTTTTTACCTTTCAAGACCTTTGCCTTTTTCATTATCTCAATAAAAAATGACGTCTTATCATCAAAAATTAAAAGCTCATCAATATCAGTGTTTCCTACGACTAAATCCTTAGCATAGGAACGTGTCAAAAGATAAATTTTTGCATGAGTAAAACTTTCACGTAAGGCCCTGAGTGCCGGGGTAGTTAAAGCCACATCTCCAATTCGATCTAGACGAATTACTAAAATTCTCTTAATATTTTCAGACAAAAAAGGTTTCGGCTTAGAAATTATCCTTA
Source organism: Candidatus Omnitrophota bacterium (assembly GCA_018830005.1). Taxonomy (NCBI): domain Bacteria; kingdom Pseudomonadati; phylum Candidatus Omnitrophota; species Candidatus Omnitrophota bacterium. The sequence goes on along the minus strand of JAHJTE010000001.1, from coordinate 275,479 downwards.
AAATACGCATTAAGAAAAATAGCATATCGCCAAAAAGGCCCAAAACTATATAATAGAGTTTCTTTATATTACGAGCTATGCTTCTAAATCGCATCCCTTTTGAACAAACCATCTTTTCTAGCAAACGCCTCCTTCAGAAGTACTCTCTCTCCTCGCCCTATAAAATGCAGCAGGTAAAGTGCAATTATATAGAAAACAATCCCTAGTGTAATGACAATTAAAAAATAAAACTGATACGTAAGCTGAAATAATAAAATCATAATTAAACTAGCTATAACAATCTTTAAGAAATCATATAAAGAATACTTTAAAGGCAATATTTTTCTTAAAGATAAATAGAACCAAAGCCCTATAAAAAGTTCAGAAAAAACGGTAGTGGCGGCTGCGCCCACATAGCTATATTTAGGAATCAATAAGAAATTTAATCCTACGTTAAGTATAAAAGCAATTATTGTACCAGAGACTACTGCAAGCATATTTTTAATAGCAATTAGGGCCTGGCTTAAAATTGAATGCCAGAAGACTAAAACGAGTACCCAAATAAGTATATTTAAAACTACGGCTGAATTCAGGAACTCAGGGCCAAAAAGAAGCAATATTATCTCTCGGCAGAAAAAACTTCCAATGATAGCTATAGGAAAGCCTAGAGCGAGTAAATATTTCATGGACCAGGAAACAGTCTGGGAAAGTTTAATCCTATCCTCAGCTGCCTGCTGGCTTAAGAGTGGAAATACTGCCCTGGAAAAACTTGTGGGAATTAAAATAAATAAATAAATAATCTTATAGGCGGCGCCATAGAAACCCACAGCTATATCTGTCTTCATTCTCGATAACATTACGATATCAATGCGCCTGTAAAGACCAGTAAAGACAATATATAATGCAAAGGGAAGAAAAAACCGTGCCACAGTAAGCCAAAGAAGTTTATTAAATTTAAAAATTGGTTTGACGCAGAATCTTGAACATATAAATGCTACCAAAAAAAACTCTAAGATACTGGTTACTAAGCTGACCGAGACTAAAATTAATAGACCTTTGCGGAAGAAAACGGCAGCCAGCAAACTCAAACAATAAAAAATATTGCCGATAATACTCGCAATAGCTGTGAAGCGTAATTTCTCAAAGGCTATCGCAATATTGAAAAAAGGTTGCGCGAGAGAAACAACCAATAAATTCAGACCAGTGATATAAAGTGCCAACCTTATTATATGTGGATATTGAAAATGGTTTATAACAATGACCATTACAACCACAACAACTGAAGAAAGTAGCAGTTGTAGAGAAAGGTAATTTCCTAGAAAACTTCCTGCACGCGTCCTATCTTGGCTAACCTCTCGGGTTACTAACTGACCAATACCCAAATCGCAAAACAGAGCAAACAGACCGGCAAAGGTCAAGACGAAAGTATATTGACCTAAGTTTTTGGGGCCCAGATAACGAACTAGAATAATTGTTACTAAAAAATTTAAAAACCTATTAAAGATAAGCGAACCAAGGAAACCTGCGGTATTTTTAATAATTAACCTTAGTCTGTTCATTAAGTTATGCCTTATTTAATAAATCAATATAAATTTGCTCAATCTCTTTGGTCGTTTCTTTAATATTGAATAATTTTTCTGCTCTAGCACGACCCGCTTGACCCATCTTATTAGATAATTCCTCATTATCCAACAGAAATTTTATTGCCTCAGCAAGCGATGTCGCATCCCTCATTGGAACTAATATCCCAGTTGCATCTTTCTCTACTACCTCCGACGCTGCCCCAGCATCTGTGACGATAACTGGCACGCCTGTTGCCTGTGCCTCGGCCAAAACCTTACCAAATGCCTGACCGGTAATAGACTCAGGGCTAACCAATATATCAATTGAGGCCATAACCTCGGATCTGTCTTTACGAAATCCAGTAAAAATAACATCTTTTTCAAGGCCCAAGGATTTTATCTGAGTCTTTAGGGATTCCTCTATTGGGACATCTTTTTCATAACCAGCACTCCCAACAATAAAAAACTTCACATCTTGCACCTTTTCTTTAAGTAAAGATACGGCCTGCAAAAATACCTCTTGACCTTTACCCGGCCCCAACCTTCCTACAACAGCGACAATTTTTGTCTTTAGGCTTATATTAAATTCCTTGTGTAAAGTATCCTTACTAATTCCGGGATTAAAGACTCTAAGATCTAGGCCATTATAAATCACGGTTACCTTCTTTTGTGCATGAGGAAACCTCTTTGCTGTAGCATGCGAATTCGTAATAATCGCCGCAGGCAAAAAAGTGAAATATTTTTCTAAATCTATAAAAAGGCTCGGGGCTACTAGGTTTCTCACGTGCCAAACTACAGGAACTCTTACTATCCTCGCAGCTAAGGCACCAAGGAAATTTGCTCTAGTACTATTTGTATGCACAAGCTTAATCTCATTGGTCTTTAAAAATTTGACTAGCTCCTTTACAGACTTTAAAAACCTCCAAAAGCTAATTTGGCGTACCCGATATAAAGGGATTACTGCGTTCGGAATCTGCCATTGATTGAATTTCTCTATTAACGGACCTTCTTCGGAACAGATGATAAAGGGATTAAATCTTTCCCTATCAAGATTAGTAATTAATTCAAAGAGGCTAATTTCAGCCCCACCTAACACTGCAGATTCGGTTATGTATAAGATATTCTGTTTATCTAGCATTTTCTTGCAAAAATAATCATGTTTGGAGCTTTCTCAAGCAATACGCTTATTAGCGAAAATGGAAAAAATGCTGCCTCCAAAATTAAACGCATGAATTGCTTTATTGGGCTTGCGAGTTTATTTAATCTAGCATCTTGAGCAAATGCCGAACTTGAATTTAAGTTACGGCTATCCCCTCTTAAACTAGCTAAGAGCCAATTCTTAAAAGTTACCACAAAGCCTACTGGTTCAAAAAATCCGGCACGCTGAATAATATTAACTACTTTAAAATCGGCACCCTCTAATAACCTTAAGATAGTCCTTGGGCTAAACTGATAAAGATGCCGGGGCGAATTTGTGTACCAATAATCTTTAAAAATATAAGCCCATAGATTATCGATGTTTGGAGCTGATATTACCAACAGCCCCTCCTTTTTTAAAATTCTATTAATCTCAAGCAAGGTCTCTTTAGGCTTATGTAGATGCTCAATCACATCCCAAAAAGTAATTAAATCAAAAAAATCTGATTCAAAATTTGCCCCTAGAAGATCTTTGCTTAATACGTTTAAAGCAAGCTTTTCTCTGGCATAATTGGAAGTCACTTTAGCAAACTCTATGCCGTAGGCCTGCCAACCCAGCCCCTGCATAATGCTTAAAAACTCACCTGCGCCTGCTCCAATATCCAGCACATTGCCTCTTTTTGCTAAAATATTTCTTAGTAAATTAACTTTTTTTCTTTTTGACTTCCAATCTAGTTTAATTCCTTCTTGCCTGCCCCCGCCCTCTGGCCAAAAAGGATAGAATTCCTGCATCTCGCGCTTATCTGGCCGGGGATTTAAATATATCAATCCGCAAACATTACACTGAAGGAGAGTAAAACTCACCTGCCTAGGCTTAGAACACTTAATATTTCTATAATGCTTAGTCTCTTTCCTATCACAAATCAGACACTTAACTTCTTCCATTTACTCTAAGTCCTTAAATAAAAAAAAGTTTATGAATAGTAAAAATATAATTTTTTTGCTTTCTGCTTATTAACTTCCTTAAGTTTTTTGAAAATAAGCTGTAAATGCACAAAAATACCAATTCCACTGTTAGTCTATAAAAAAGTAACGCCTTTACTAGGACTAGAGCAATTCGATTATATCTTTTCCTGTAAAAAATTACCTGGCTCTTTGTAGCTTCGAATGTAAAATTAACCGGACTTTTTTGAGTGCTGCTTCCTCGCGAATGAGTAATAACTCCCCGGGGGAAGAAATGCACTTGCCAACCAGCGTTTGTCATCCGACAACCAAAATCCTCATCTTCACAGTACATAAAAAAGCTTTCATCCATAAGACCTACTTTTTCTGTTGCAGATTTACGCAGGAGAAAAGCTGCACCAGAAACCCAGGCTACCTGCTTGATCTCCTGTAATCCTTTTTTAACTAAAGGAGAAAATTTCTTTATAAGATATTTTTCAACTAAATGTGCGCGCAAATAAGAATAAAAAAACAGATTATCCAAAATACAGCGGATAATATTAGAACACTTTTTATTAAAAGACATCTCCGTTGTGCCTTTTTCATTTATGATTTTTGGTCCTAATATCCCAACCTTGGGGTTAGCTTTCATATATTCAGTCATGCTTCTGAGGCAGTCGGGGCTAAAAATTATGTCTTCATTTCCTAAAAATAGGAATTTTCCTCGCGCCTGCCTTATCGCTTGGTTAACTGACTTGGCAAAACCCAGATTTTGTTTATTTTCTATTATTCTTACTTCAGGAAATTCATCAACAAGCATCTCTTGACTTCTATCGGAAGAATTATTATCAACAACTATTACTTCAAAATCAGTATCTTGACAAGTAGCATAAATTGATTTTATACATCTTCTAAGTATTTCTCTATTATTACAGCTAACTATGCCAATAGAAATATTCATTTTAGATTTTGTAATATTTTATCTAAATCCTGATTTAAATTCTCTAGCCTAAACTCATTTAAAACCTTCTCTCTAGCGTTCTTTCCCAGTTCTTTTGCAAAATGCCTGTCTCTGAGTAACCGCAAAATGGCATTAGTAATTTGCTCTAAATCTAACGGGTCGATAAGTAAACCTGTCCTTTTATCTTCTATCGCATCGACTACGCCACCGGTTTTCCCAGCAATTACTGCCTTAGAACAAGCGCCGGCCTCAATATTAATTAAGCCGAATCCTTCTGTCTGGGGATCCAGAGGATTCTTTATTTCCCTCACTAGATTTAAAAATAATTCGCTTAGGCAGTAATAAACGGCTAAATCCTCTTGCTTGACGCTACCGGCAAACAAACAATGATTTTCTACATGAAGATCTTTGGCCAAATCTTCCAAGCGCTTTTTATCCGAGCCATCCCCTACTATCAAATAGAAAACTGAAGGGACTTCTTTAATTAAACGAGGCATACACTTTATTGCTGTGTCTATACCTTTCCTAATTATCAGCCTATTCACACTCAAGATAACTCTTTTGTCTTTCAAATTAAACCTTTTTTCTATTGGCGCGGTGTCTACTTCAGGATTGAAAAGATCAGTATCCACCCCAGCAGAAATCTTTTTAATCCTTCCTTCTTTAACCTTCCATTTTAAGAGGTTATTTTTAGTGTAATCAGAGAAGCATAATACATACTCTGCACTACGATAGGCTATGCCTACCAAATAATTTCTAATTTTATTTTTTGAAAACAACGAATCTGAGCCATGACTAAATGTAACTAAATTAGTTCTAAGAAAATATTTAAAAAACAACCCCACAAGCCCTAAAGGGAATACCTCCCCCACTAATATGGTCCTGAACTTGAATTTTCCATGAAGTCTTAAAGACTTAAATAAAACCTTAAATATTACAAACAATAATTTGAAATTATTCACATTTATATTAAAATTTTCCCTTACAATTTTTGCCTTGGTTTCGCAACCCTTACTTTCATTATCGCCAAAAACATTTGTAGTTAAAACTAGCGCTCTCTCTCCTAAACAACGGAAGATTCTGCTCATAATTACAGAGATGCCCCCATCTTGAGGCGGAAAATCAAATGTAAGAAACAAAATGTCCGTTTTTTTCATAAACTTATTTTCCAAAAAGTGAAATTATTAAATCTCTGCTCTCTAAGGTTTCCCTTCTAACGGCATTATGCGAAATTACAGATAACGAATATAGAATAATAGCAATCAGATTAAAGAAATATTTAAACACTCTGAATTTACTAAAGACCTCTTCGTATGGCGAGACTTGCCTCTCTGAACCTCCAGAGCGGATCAAGCCTAACTGAGCCATGAGCACAGTCAGAAAGCTCGTTGCCTTTAGGCTTAATCTCAAATCCAGATTAAATTCCTCTCCCATCAGGCCGGCGATTTGTTCAATAGAGGGTCCTTGCCCGCACTTTTGATAGAAAAAAATTACAAAGTTAGCCCAAACAACTGCACCTTCTAGTCTTTTAAAAAGACTCGCCTTCTTCCAATAAAAATTATGATTTAAACTAGTGTAGATTATTCTGAGCAAAAATTTAGGCTGTAGTCGCTCAGTTGTTTTCTTAGGTGAGTCTTTCAAAAGCGAAAAAGGCAAAAAGTTTATCTGGCTTGTAGAATAATCCTTCCATTCGGTAACGAGCTTTAAGCCATCTCTGGCGCAAGTGTTATCAAATTCTGTACCCGGATATGGTGTTGCAAATTGTCCCAGAAATGTTGCGGCCCCTGGATTAATTTGGCGAAGTTTAAGCGCTTGATAATACCATCCGGTTATGGTCTCACCCGGATTAAATGTCATTAGAAGCATCAGGGGGCTTATATTTTTTTCTTTAAGCAGATTAAAAACTCGCGGTATATGTTCAGTTGACTCTTTTTTTCTGATTTTTTCTAGAACCTCATCATCATAGCTCTCAATACCTAACTCTATCCCCCGGCAGCCGGCCTTATACATTATGTCCAACAAATCCGGGTAACTCTCTATCGAAGAAATTCTCCCTAAGCAAACCCAAAAAATTTGTAACTTTTTTTTTAGAATTTCTTCGCACAGAGAGAAAACAAAATCTTTTTTTAAGAGAAAATTATCATCGTAGAAATGAAATTTATCTATCCTGTAATTATTGACAATTTGCTCTATTTCAAAGATTATATCCTGTGGATCTCTAAAACGTACTCTATTTTTCCACAAAAGAGCAGATGCGCAAAAAGAACAGTTAAACGGACAGCCGCGAGAGGCCATAATACCAACCGCCTGGCCAGCCATTACGTGAATGGAGTGATTCTTATATCTATCTATATCCAGCAAATCCCATGCCGGATGAGGTATTGTATTTATATCGGAAATAAATTCACGCCTTGGCGTATTAACAATTTTTCCATTTTTTTTAAAACAGATTCCCTCAACCTCTCTGGCATCAGTTTTATCTCTTAAACAACGCAAGAGTTCACTTAACGTAACCTCCCCTTCCCCTAATACGCAATAATCGCAAAAATCCATAGTCTCTTGCCAGACACAGGTCGGATGCACTCCACCGTGGATAATAGCAACTTTAGGAAACTTATCTCGAATTTTCTTAGATAAACTATAAGCAAAGTCCGCCTGCACAGTTAAGTAAGAGATACCCACAGCATCAACATCTCTTATTTGAGCTAAAATTTCTTCAATTGACAAATTAAGAGTATTCGCATCAATTATAGCTAGATCTATATCTTGCAAATTCTTCTTAAGATATGCAGCTAGATAAGCTAAACCTAAGGGCTCAGCGGGAATGGCCATATTTTGTTCTGGAAATGGCGGACGAATTAAGATAACTTTCATTTCTTTATCCAGCCTAAAAAATAACCTGCAATATAACTTATCTTGGCAAGGAGGAGCAAAAATTGCCCTTTAAAAATTGACCTAAAAAAAGTACAAACGAATCTGCCCACCCTAAAGAGCCGAATCTGCCTTCCTACGGGATTTAGTATGCTTTGCGGATCTACATCAATATTTAGATGCGGATAGTACTTATCGGTAAAGGCACAAGCGACGCCGTTTCTAAAGTGCAGCCTCGCAACTTCTCTTAAATTATTAGGTACAGCATGAAAACAAATCAAGTTTGCCACCTGAACCAAACGAAGCTCTCTTCCTTTGGCGCGGAAGGAAAATTCCGGATCCTCGCCGCGTTTTAAATTCTCATTAAATCGCCCTACCCCAAAGAATACATCTTTTCTTATTGCGCAAAAATGAGTAGACATTGCCCCGGCATCTGTGGTCTTATCTACGGGCGGAATTTCACAGCGTGGTATCTGATCTGCATAAGACCTTTGGAAACTCGACGAATCTGACGGAATAAGCAAAGCAGAAAAGGTAGCGCCTATGGATTTATCCTCAATGAGAGGCTCTATTAGTTTAGTTAGCGCCTTATCGTCTCCTATACTAATATCATCATCAATGAAAATAAGGATCTCTCCTTTGGCCCTTTGCGCTCCTATATTCCTTGCTTTTCCGGCAGTACTAATCCCTTTAATCTGGTGAATTTCTATTGTGGTATCTATTTTTTGCCTCGAGATATCAGAAAGTAATTTATCGCTCATTTCTTTACGAGAACTGTTTCGGGAAGGAATAATTATGGAAAGTGCAGGAATTATTAGCATATTAATTTATCTGGCCTAAAAAGACTTAAGATTACTTTAAGCTAACAACCTTTTCTATCAACGGCCTTCTCTCATCAACAATCTATATTGATAATATTTATAAGCGCTAAGAAAAATTATAAATAGGCTGCCGTAACATATAAAGAAGTAAAAGAAGAGATCTATTCGATTCAAAACCAAAAATAACGAGAATAAAAAATATTGCTCTCCCGTATTAAAGGGTATCCATTTAAGTCTATTCTTAACTACTCTAAGCTGACTAAAAAAAGCACCTTCTTTAGCCTCTATCTTGTTTTTCTCTTTAGGATCAACATAAGCAGGATTTCTTAACTCTAATCCGTTATAATAATAAATAAGAAAAAGGCTAAAAAAACCGAAAAATAATGCCTTGTCGTTGGCAAAAGAAAATCTATAAGTCAGAGCCATAAGTATGAAAAGTTCACAGAGTCTATCGCATGTAGAATCTAGCCAGTGACCAAATGCAGAGGCCTGCTTCCTATATCGAGCCAGCTGTCCATCCGCATTATCTAGTATAAAACTAATCTGTAATAAGATTGCTGCTATTATTAAACCTGCATAATTACCCAAGGCTATTATGAAAGATGCGATTATCACAACACTTAGCGAAATTAAAGTGAGTTGATTTGCAGTTATGGAAGTATCCTTAAGCAACGAGACTAAGGGGGTTGAGAACTTATATATAACAAGCTCTGTCCACCATTCCATAGATTTCTGTGTCTTTTTTATCTCACCTAAATTCTCAAACATATCCACCTCTAGTTCTTATTCATATTTACCACTTTTAGGAATGTATCTCCACTGCAAAGACATCAAAATTACAGCTAAAAAGACTGCTGTCACCCAAAAATAAAACGCTGCATTCCATCCATAATTATCAACTAAAAATCCTGAAATAACTCCGGTCAATGCGGCGCCAATATATCCTAAGCCATCGATAAACCCCGCTGCCGAGGCAGTTGCCTTACGAGAAGCATAATCCATAGGGATTGTAGCACAGATCATTACATGCGGACCATATATCGTAAATCCTATAGCCATAAGACAAATTAGACTAAAGATCCAATGCAAATGCTTTAGATGAGGATAGATTATAGTAAAAAACATAAGACCTATGAGCATAAAGACTACTATCGGGGCTCTACGAGATTGAAAGAATTTATCCGAAATCCACCCAGCAAAAAAAGCACCCAAGGAACCAACAAGTGGTATAGCTATCGCCTTGTAAGCTGCGACTGACACAGATACATTCTCCATCTCAAACATATAAGTAGGAGCCCAACTCATAAAACCATATCTTACAATATTTAAACCGAATAAAGCAAATCCGGTCATCCAAATCTGAGGATTACTCAACACAGTACGCATTGTAAACTTAAACCCTAAATGTTCATCTTTTGCTTTCTCTCTGACATCAAAGGTCCCATTTCGGCAATCCTCAACTGTAGGCAAACCCAATTCTTCGGGAGCATTGCGACCGTTAATAAACCATTGTATTGCAATAAACATAAGAATAACCGCGGGAATCCAAAAGGCAAATCGCCACCCGAACAACCCTACCACAAATCCAGCTAAGGCCCAGCTAAAAGCATTACCAACTTGATAGCAAGAGCCGAAGATACCGGTAATCTTACCCCGGCTACTTCTTGGAAACCAATTAGCTATCGTCTTGGTACTGGGTGCCCATCCCATGGATTGAAAATATCCATTTAAGCCCCAAACTATTGCTAAAACTGATACAATTCCCGGAAGGACAGGAAAGATCAAATTCAATATCGAAGAAACAACTGCTCCCAAAGCGATTAATTTTCTGGCTCCAAATTTATCTCCTAACTGTCCATTTATAAATTGTCCCAGAGCATAGGCAGAAAATAGAGCACTGAGTATTACGCCCATAGCTGTCTTTGTCAGAGCATACTCTTCTAACATCCCAGGGATTGCAATAGAGATATTCACTCGACATAAATAAAATGAGGCATAGGTTATCCAAAGAGAAATAAAAACTCTTCTGCGCCAATATTTAAGCTTCTTCTTTACATCATTGTCGTTAGAAAAATTTTTAATCATGGGATTCACTACATTGCCCCAATTCCTTTAAGGCCTTCTCGTAATCTTCAATCGTATCGATTTCTCTCCAACCACCCTCAATGACTACAGAGTTAATCTTTGCACCGCAATCCAACATCTCTTGAATCATGTCGGTTAAATAGGCCTTTTGAAAGATAGCGGCTTTCTGAAAAGGCTTTCCCCAATAAATCTTTTTCACTCTTTTAAAATGTTCTCTGAATATTCCTGAGCCGCTTGAGCTAAGTTTCATCAAACCAATAAATTCTCCAGAAACAGCATGATTTTTTGATAGGACCTTCCCTATCTCCAAAACATTATTATTAGCATCCAGTATGACCTTTTCCGCCTCTTCCTGAGGGTGATATTTACGCCCTTTATAACTCTCTTTCCAGTCTCTATCCACTACGATTGAAATGTCATTTTTTGAGGTAAGCAGTTTTTCTAATACGCTTCTTTTAAAGAGAATATCTGAATAGGAAACAATAACATCCCCTACTATCTCTTGCTCTGCATAGAATAAAGAATTCAATATATTATTATTCTCATAGTCATCGTTGATATAATATTTAATTTTAGGATAATCTATTTTTTCTTTTCTATACCCCTTAATCAAGATGATGTTCTTTATATTAACTGCTTTAAAGACTTCAAGCTGGCGCTCTAGAAGTGACTTACCCTTAAACTGCAACATACATTTAGGCAGACTACGTGTTAATGGACTCAAACGACTCCCCATGCCTGCGGCAATAATAATTGCTTTCATATTAAGTTTATCTATTGCAGCCTCCGAGGTCTCAATAAACCAATGACATAACCTGTGCTATAACTTAATTCAACGGCTAAAAGTATTAATTTTAAAGAAAAAAAAGATTTAAACATGATCTTAAGATGTCGCTGTAGTCTATATCGCAGACTCACCTCACCCACAAATTGAGACTGCTCATGGATAGGCGCCTCATAAACCAACTCTGGATAATTCTTGAAAACCCAAGCTGAACATATGCCTTTCTTAAAAAAACACTTATCAACTCAAGGAAGTTACCTGGCGCAGGATGATATGCCCAGGTTTCTGGTACCAGGGCTATCCTATAGCCAGCCTCTCTAAGACGCTGACGCAGATCTGGATTTGTTCCTCTTATTAAATTTTCGTTCTCTATAATTATTTTTCTGGCATCTTTTAGATAACCTCTTAACATAGACTCATCTTCCTTGATCCTCTTGTATTCATAAGAGTCCTCATTTACGCCGGTCTTTATTCCTGTAAATATCTCTATGGCTGCATCTAATATCTTTGGCTAATCCACTAAGATATGGGCATAGACGCGATGAAAGTACGCCGGAATTCTATCAATAACCGACAAAACAGAGTAGCTTGTGGCTGACTTATTATAGCCACAACTCTCTAGTAATCCTGCTGCTAAGATAAAATGTGTCCCCCAATCCCTGTTTTTAGCCTCCTTTATTGCTTATTTAATCTTGCTATGATTTTATTAAAGCTTCGAGTAACTGCGCCTCCCTATCAATTCTCTCGGGCCAGCTCTCTAGAATTTCTCTAGCCCTGCTCTGGGCTTGCCTACCTAGCCTCTCTCGCATTGAGTCGTCAGATAAAACTTTTCCTAATATATTAGATAAGCTATTTAATTCTTCTAAAGGAACTAGAATTGCATTCTTCTTATGAGTAAGGGTCTCCTCTATAGTTTCATCCTTTAAGGTTACAATACATCTGGCACAGACCATCGCCTCAAATAAGGCATTATTGGTATTGCTGTATTCTGATACAGAGACAAAAACATCACAGACATTGAGCAATTTCTTAACAAATTCCCGATCAACGTAGCCAACAAAAATAACTCTATTCTCAATATTATTATTGCTAACAAACTCCTTTAATTTGGCCATTTCTGGACCATCCCTGGCTACGATACAAACGATATGGGGATCGACTTTGAAAAGCTCTACAAGAGAGAATATAAGTCGCTCCACTGCGTAGAAAGGAATTAACTTTGAAAGAGAAAGTATAATCTTAGAATCCGTCCCTATCCCTAATTCTTGGCAGAGTTTTTCTTTGGTATATAGGTTTGGGGCATACATAGAAAAATCTACACCATTGCGGTAATCTATTATTTTCTCCTCTCTTACCCCTAACTTCTTAGCTAAGCGTGCACCTTGAGTGCCGTCTCTAGTAATTACAAAATAATCTGGCCTTAACTTAAAAACAAGATAGCTCCTAAATTCTTTTATCCTGGCTAAGGGACGCCTAAATTTCCAATAAAGGTCTATGGTTCCGTATATTCTAAACACAAGCCTAGTTCTTAGTAACTTACTTGCTAACCACCCCACAAAACTAGGGGTGAGGCTATGGACATAAATAAGATCTGGCCTTAACTTGCAGCCAATCTTAATCGCCCAAAATAAAGAAAGAAGCTGAAAAAATAACAATTCTAAATTTGAAAGAAAGGTGCTTTTTATATGAGAGCAAAACCTATCTAAGCGTAAAGAAGAAATAGAACTGAATAAACGCAAAAAGGGAAATTTAAATCTGAAAATTTTAATTCCCTGATAAAGCTCCTGACCTCTTTTTCCCATCTTAGCTGGAGATAAAAAAAATACCTCATGGCCTCTTTGGACAAATCCTTTTTGTGAAAAAAATATTGAAGGTATGCCCTTATTCTCTCCTGCTGGCCAGATATCCAGATTAGAAATGCTTAATATTTTCATTTCTTTAAGTTATACTATCCCTTCTTGACTAACTCTAAAAATAAACCATAGCCGGGCTGCTTATTCTGGGCATAATAATCAATTCGTACCGCAGGAAAAAAGAAAATGAACTTAAATCTACTTAGACCTCTTATCCCATAAGTTATATCCGTAGCTAAAGAGCTAAATATCTTCAAGAAATAAACACTACGCAAAAGCCTAAAAAGAGGCTCTGTTTTTTTCTTTATTTCTTGCAAGGAATACTTACGCACATCACCGAGCTTTCTCATCATATAATCATCGTCGGCCTCTAACCAGGCTTTGCCTTGCGGCAAATCTCTGCTAAAGAAAGAATGAGGTATCAATCTCCTCAATATTCGTTGAACGGAAAAAAGATTAGCGCTACAGGCATAACCTAGCGGTAAGGCGAGTCTTAATTTCCCTTGCGCCTTCAGCACTCTGGCGCATTCTCTTAAAGCCGTTAAATCATCTTCAATATATTCCAAGGTATCTAGAGATATGACATGATCAAAATGATTCCCGCTAAAAGGCAAGTTACATAGATCGCAAACAACAAAATGAATTTTGCTGTTAAGACCCTTATCAAAGACAAGCTTTCTTGCTTGAGCAATTTCCTCAATTGACTTATCAATGCCAATAACCCTTAATCCCTTTTTGGCCAGCGCTATCGCAATTAATCCCTGTGCGCAACCAGCATCTAATATCAATCCACCTTTCTTAAATTTAGCTATTTTAAGTAATGAATAGTAGCGAGGAAGCCAGTAAATTTCAGAAAACATCAAAATCTTTGAAATCTTATCCCTTAATCTAAGTAATATATTAAGCACCATTAATTAAAGAAATTATGGTTCTATTCTATACAAAATATATTTGTACCCGCCCGCCTCGATATGGTCACTAATATGTAAGACTTCGCAATTATACTTTTCGAATGTATGTTTATTAAAAAGATGCCGATGCTCACCGCTTAAATAAAGCCGGGGATTATCAAACTGCTCTATATAAGGTGTGCGCACAATCAGCGCTTCATTAGTAAACTTTAAACATTTATCTACAATAGCGAAGGGATCATTGAAGTGTTCCAAAGTGTGGATTAATGTGATAAAGTCATATTTCCTGGGTGGCTCCTGAGTCTTTAAATCTAAAACAAAATAATTAATATCTTTAGTTTTAACCTTGGCCTTTTCTATACCAACTGCACTTATATCTGCCCCCTCAAAATGCGCCTTAGGAAAATATGTTTTTAAAATATTTAAGCCATCCCCCATGGCGCAACCTATATCCAGAAGAGAAAATGACCTGTCTTTAGGCAAGATATCCTTTAAAGGTTCATAAGGAAAATCGCGCAAGAACTCATCTGTTTTTGAAAATATGCGATCCCAGTACCTTCTCGTATTGACGTCCGTCAAGTTCCTCAGGATATCTCCAAGTTTATAGGACGTAGCCTTATCCAATGACTTAACTTTAGAAACAATTTTGTGATAGAGAATTTTAAGTGAGGCTCTCATGGTTTTTGATAATGAACATTTCTCTGATCTCTTTAGCTAAGGAAGGGCTTACAACAAAAAGGCTCAAAAGATAAATAAACAGCCCTAAGGCCACAGAACTAACAAGCAACAAGATATCCCCTAATCCTAAATTCAAATTCTGCCATATTAAAAACAATTTAAGGACCAAACACATAATCGCCGAAGGAATTATCGCCGGATACAATGCTTTTAAATAACTCCTCAAACCCATTTTAATCAGCTGCCTGATAAATAGCTGCCCAATAATATTTATAACTACTGCATATATACAAATTCCTCTGGCTATGCCGACAACACCAAATCTAACACCAAAAATTAGAGCGATTACAATTGAAAACAAAGAAATAATAGAAAGACGTAATTCAAATTCCGCATGCCCTGTAGCAAGAAACACTATCCCCACAAAAGAGGTTATAGAAAAAAACATTGCCCCTAAGCATAAATATTGAAGCGGGACAACCATTGCGCTCCATTTCTGCGTAAATACAACCCTCACAAATTCAGGGCAGAGAATAATTAAGCCAGAAAGCAAAGGAAAAACTATTATTGCTGCATAAGTTATGATTTTTAAATAGGCATTCCTTAGCTGGATCTTATCATTCTGTATCTTAGAAAAGGCAGGAAAACCAACTCTGTTTACTATTGAAGAGAGTTTTTCTCTGGGAAGATTAGAAATATTATAAGCCATGGAATAATAGCCTAAAGCAACGCTTCCCAGTATTCTGCCGATTATGAGACGATCTAGGTTGGTAGTTAAATAGTTAACTATCTTAAAGCCGAGCACATTTCTGGCAAAATAAAAAATTTCCCCAAAGCTACTTAAGTTAAATCTTAAGGCCGGCCGCCAGGAGCAGGCCCCCCATAAACAAATAGTCCTGATTAGACTGCCTAGGAGATATCCAAAAACTAAACTCCAAACACCAAAGCCATTTAAGGCAAAGATTACTGAAGAAGCGCCATAAAATACAGTTTCAGAGATTTCAACAAAGGCTATCCTTTTAAAAAGCAGGTCTTTTCGCAGCAATGTCTCATGCACGATGCCAAAAGAATCTATTATAAATTTTATGGATATAGTCATAATAAGCGGAGCAATAATTTCTTTACGGAAAAATCTCGATATCAATTGCGCACAATTAAGCATTATTATAAATAATATAAAACCAGCTAAAATACATAACCATAATGATGTGGAAAGTGTTATTTCTCTAATCTGCCTCTTCTGCACAATAGCTGAACTTAAACCCAAATCTCCAAATATTAAAGAGGCGGCCATAAACGTCATCACTATAGCCATAATACCAAAATCTTCCGGAGACAACAGACGGGCTAAAATAGCAATAAAGACAATCTGTAATCCGCAACGAAATAATCGAGAAAGACCAACCCACCTGAGTCCGCTAAGCATATGAGTTCTTAAATTGAATGGCTTATTCATCTTTATTTTTGTCGGAATTAATGCCTCATGAATTTTTCCAAACGTCTCTTAAAAACATCTGCGTCCCAGAGATTTTATACACAAATTGCGCCAGATTATCTTCTGCAATAAATAATCTCTTTAAAAGAAAAATGTCTTCATCGTGCCTATTTAATCCTTCCTTGCCAGTCACGTTAGCCTTGACGTTGTTTAACTTTAGATATTCAACAATTTCCTCATTAATCACACCAAAGGGCACAGAAAAAGATACATCATTTTTCCCAGTGATCTCTTTTACATATTCTAAAGAATCATCTATTTCTCTCTTGAAACTCTGCTTATCCAACGTTGTTAAGTCGCGATGTGACAGGGAATGTGCGCCTATTTCCAGATTCGCCTTAAGCAAGTTCTTTAAGTCTCCCGGACTAAGATAAAGATCGTCAATATTGACACCTTTAGAAACAGCCAATTCCTCTCTTAATCTAGTAATAATATTCTCTCTCTTCTCGTCTGATAATTTTTCTAAAATATCTATTAATAAAAGTAAGGTCGCATATTTATCATTTTCATTTATTAAGGATATAGAAACAGGGGTACGGGAATCCAGCATAAATTTACACTGCTTTTTCTCTGAATGATCAAGAATCGCATAAAGTTTATGCCGCCAGTAAACTTGCCTTTGGCTATTCCCAATAATAAAAACTGTTGCCGGACAATTATTTTTTCTAAGCACTCCTAATGCTGTTTCTCTAAAATCCCTGAATCCGTCATCGAAAGTAATAACAGCGCAACCACGAAGAGATTGCCTGAGTTGCCTCTTTTTTATGTACTCTCCTAAACTGATAACTTTGTAATTTCTAACTAGATACTCAATCTGTCTTCGAAACCCCTCCTTTGAAATCGCTAATCCCCTTAAGGCGAATGCGCAAGTGTGCGTTTTCCTAGAGCTATCCTGTATAACGCGATGATAAAGAAGAATGGGCATCCTCTTCTGGCTTTTAGAAATAAAAGCAAAAATCTTAAAAATTCCTAAATAATAAAACAGGGTTTTAAGTATATTCTTTAGAAATCTTACCAGATTACTGCCCATATCCTCTTGGGCTCTTGACTTATGCTGATTTTTCAGCATTAGCTTCTGCGTTAGCTTTATTTGATATGAAATTAATCATCGCTAAAAAAAACCAAAACGGCTCCATAATCCGCACAATAATAAAAGTCTCGGCAGAGAAGGAGTGAAATAATAACCCGATAAATCCAGCCTGAAAACCTATTATTAGGCCTTTCGACCAATTATCATCAGTGGCCTTAAAGGCTCTAAAACAAATCTTAAAAATAGCTACTAGCATCCAGACAAATATCCAAGAGCCAACAATTCCCGTCTCCCCTAATACACGGGCATATTGAGTATCTACTAATCTTACTCCGGTAACCCCGTAACCAAAAACCGGGCGCTTCTTCCATTCTCGGAAAACTAATCTTAAATTCTTAACGCGTGCTGCTGCTGCATCCTCTAAGATTACAGTTTCGCCAAAAACATCGAACTTTTCTCCAGACTTAAATGTGTAAGCTATGCGATCTGTAACTACTCGCGGAATAACGAAAGGAAAAATAAGTATAGCGATTACTAATAGCACAATAAACAATATCCTGGTCTTTCTACTTAATAATATGAAGGCTGCATACATAAATATAAATCCCAAATAACTTCCTCTTGACTGGGTATATAAAAATGAAGGGAATGTAGATACAATAAGCCCAATGCTAGAAAATCTCCAGAATGGCGATTTAGTATATAAAAGTACACCTGCGCTAATAGCCAACAATAATATTTGATAGCCGCCTAAGGTATTTGGTTCACCACCTCCTGGTCCTTCAAATGGCGCTGTGGTCTTCTCCAGTGCGGCAATTTGGGGATAAGTATAAAAGCTAACTATAATGCAGACAAGAAAAAGAAAAGCAGTAAATATCTTAATCTGTTTAAAGCTATTTATATTATTCACGACCATAAAATATAACAAAAAATACTCAAAATATTTCAAGATATAAAAATAACTCTCCTGTAGTGAAATTTCATCTGCTAATAAGGCCAAAGAAGTCGAAATAACGCAAGCTCCAATAAAAAGCAACAAAGGCACTTGAAGTGGTGTAAATTTTAATAGACCTAGTTGTTTGTTCATCGCCATCTTTACTAACCAAGTAAAACAAACTACCAATAACAATATATCATCAACACGAATAACGATACGACGTGCTACGCCTAGCTCGCCTAAAACAAATTCTGGAGAAAGAAGCATAGAAAATATCAAGATTATCAAACTGATATTGATATTGACAAGGGTTACGAGTAACACGGCTATTACTAAAACCCATAGAAGCATATTCTCTGGACTAAAACCTAAAAAGGAATTAAAGAGGGAGAAGAATAAAAAGATGACTACGGCGAGGATAATTAATACGGTGACATTGACCTGACCAAGACCCTTCGGCATCATTTGAACAACCTAAAAATAAAGAGGGTTATATCCCCTCTTCTTTTTAATTAGCGAAACTCTTATACCTTCAATCTGTTCTATTAGTAAGCTATAAAATCATCCTTCTTTGGTCTTTTCTTGTTTTTCCTTGTCTGTATAATAATATTTATACTTGTAAGACTGATAATAAGGGTAATAACTAGTCTGAAATTCTGTTTGCGGTCGGGTATGATTTAAGACAACGCCCAAAATTTTTGCTCCTACAGATTCAAGTTGAATTTTAGTACGCAGTAATGCATCACGGCTAGTTCTGCCCATCTCATAAACAACAACCACTCCATCCACGTATCGGGAAAGAATAGAAGCATCTGTCACTGATAAAGCTGGCGGAGAATCAAAAATAACAACATCGTATCTTTCCTTGAATTCTCCAATTAACCGTTCCATCTTAGGCGAACTTATAAGCTCAGAGGAATTGCTAGTCAAAGAGCCGCTGGTAAGAATATTAAGGTTCTCCAGGCCTGGCTGATGTCTAATATAATCAAAACCCAATCCCCCAATCAGAAGGTCCGTAAAATTTTTGGCAACACTATCTATGCCTTTGGATGTACCAACCAATAGCTCATTTATCCCTGGTTCTCGTTCTATGCCAAAGACTTTCGAAACAGCAGGCCTTCTTAAATCAGTATCTATTAATAGCGTCCTTAAACCTACCTGTGACAGAACTAAGCCTAGCCCTATCAAAACAGTAGTTTTTCCCTCGCGTGGTCCAGTGGAAGTAACCAAGATTGTCCGTTTTTTACTTTCTTCTACTTTTAAATTCGTCCTTAGTATTCTAAATGCCTCAGTAAAAGGAGAGGAAGTATTATCACATATTGTAAAAACATTAGAAGATCTCTCATTTAATTTGCCTCGATTTTTGTCCTCCTGTTTTCTGTCTCTTTCTGTTTTCAAAGAAGGTATAACCCCTAATACACGTAACTTTATGTAGGATTCTACATCTTCAATAGTAGAAATGGAGGTATCGAGATTTTCCATAGTAAACATTAAAACAAGTCCGATTACGGCACCCAACATAAAACCAACTAATATGTTCCTTTTTTTATCAGGCCCGACCTCATAACCCATTCCTCCTGCAAGGCTGACTACAGTAACATCTGAAACCTTTCCTGCCTCTGTAATCCTCGCTTCTTCAACTCTGTCCCGAAGCATTCTATAGATTTGATCATTAACTTCTACGTCGCGCCTTAAACGTAAAAATTCAATTTCACCTTCTGGCAAATTCTTCATCTGCTGCTGAATACGTTCAATCTCCTCTTTATATCTTAATACGTTTGGGTGTTTCTCAGTAGCTCTGGTCAAAAGATCAGTAAGTTCCACTTGCAAAGTAGTCAATCTTTGAGATAAATCCATCCCCATCTCGCTTGCCGGTTCCTCTTGTTTAAACCTCGCAAGTGCATCTTCAGACGCCCTTAACTTTTCCTCGATTGTAGCAAGTTGCTTTTCCACAAATTCCTTGCTTTGGCGTATCTCTTTGTTTTTTTGCTTGAGATTTTCCTCTTGATAAACTTCAGCGGTTTTATTGGCAATCTGCGCTGATAATTTTGCATCAGCTGTTATTACTACAATCTTAGCCAGGTCAGTCTCCATATCCCCTTCGGAAACTTGTTCTACTGAAATTCCGCCTTGTATTCTTGATACAACTGCATCAACTTGCTCCTTGCTCATATCTTCCTTAATCTTTCCCAGGCGTCTAGCTACCTCTTCGGCAACTGTCCGGCTCTTAATAACCCTCATCTCAGAAGATAAATAATCTGTACGACTGCCATAATAAAATGGCCTATCAAGTATTGTACCTACAAGGGTCTTGCGTTCTTCGATACGCACCGTAGCCTCTGCACGGTAAAAAGGTATTTGCTTACCGGATTTTATTATTACTACTAGAGTGGAAACAATAACAGAGACTAAGATTATCCAGTATCTTTTATGTAAAATGCGTAAATAATCTCTAAAATTTAATTCGTATGTAGGCATAAACTTTTAACTTAATTCACATCAGGCGTTGTTCGTCCTCTAATTGTCTTAATACTAGTAACTGCTGATCCCGAACTCACCAATGGACCTATGAGTTGCTCAAGGGCATAATTAAGATCAGAAATAAAGGTCTTTGGTATATAAATAATATCCTCTGCCTGGATATAGATATTATCTTTTAAATTACCCTTCTTGATAATATTAACTAAATTGATCCTCTTTGCTTGAGGTTTATCTAACCCGCCCCTGATTAAGATAACGCTATTTAAAGCAGCATCATCGGTATATCCTTCTGCCATAGCAATAACATCAAGAAGTCTTGCATTGTCCTTTGGTTTAAATACGCCAGGATTAGTTACTTCGCCTAAGACAATGACTCTCTTGCCTCCAATCCCCGACAAATTAACATAGACTTCAGGAGAATCTATAAAAGTACTTAACTCTTGTGTAAGTCTATCGTCCAATTCACGTAAGGTCATGCCTCTGGCCATAACCTCGCCTACAAAAGGAAAAGAAATCCTGCCATCAGGCCGCACGATTACCTCTCCCGGAATATCTTCGAATATATTCTTTGTGCCAAAACTGCTCTGACCAAAACCAATAATCATAATAGAAACCTCAGGATATCTAATATATTCTTTAAGCAGCTCAGTAATTATCTCGTCAAGCTCGGTTAAGGTTATACCTTCAACAATTATATCCCCAACCAAAGGAAAAGAAATCCTGCCATCAGGACGTACGATAACATCCCGGTAAAGTTCTGCCCACTGCCATACATAGATATTAAGCGTATCACCTTTAGCTATCAGATATTCGCTATCGCCCAAAGCCTGCTTATTCGTTTTTCTCTTGGGCTTGGTTATGCCTTGCCAGACTTTAATTTGTAAAACATCGAAATCTCCTATAGTGTATTCAAAATTATTCGATATCTCTTCTGATATATCAATATCAGGCAAGTCCCCAAGGCTAGATTGCCTTAACTGATCGTTGAATCCGGCACAACCAATAAATAAACTCACTCCCAAAATAAGGATTGAAACTGTAAATATTTTATACATAACTAATCCTCTAACTTAAATTCAACAGCCTCTTGCGGGATCTCTTCTTTAACATAGATGTTAGGCTGTTTACTCAAATCAATAATCTTTGTCGAATCCAGCCTCTTATTCTTCTTATCAAAGAAAATTTCTACCTTGGGTTTTAAGAGGAAGGCCCTATTGATACCAACAACTTTAGCTATTTCATCCGAGCTTAACCTTACCCAGCAATTCAAAGGATAAATGGAAATCGCTTCAATAAATAATTTTAGAAAGTCAGATCTGAACGTTTTCTTTTGCTCAACCATTAGACGCATAGCCTTGCTATTTAAAATCCTATCCCTAAAAGGCCGCTTATGGGTTAAAGATTCATAGGCATTAACAAGGGCTACAATCTGAGCATTATCTTCGATATCCTGGGCCTTAAGTCTCTTAGGATAACCTGACCCGTCCAAGCGCTCATGGTGGCCTGATATAATAGAGAGGATCCCTTTAGAGATGCCTTTGCAGTCTTTCAAAATCTCGGCCCCAAGAATAGTGTGTTGTTTAATCTGTTCGTATTCTTCCTTTGTCAATTTTCGCGGAGCATTAATTATCTCTCGGAATTTAATTAAACCTACATCATGTAAAAGCGCACCCGAAGATAACTCTAATAATCGGGATTTGTTAAAACCTGCCTGCACACCTATTAAGATAGAAAGTATACTAACGTTAACCATATGAGCATACAAATATTCACCTTCGTAAGGCGAATTAGTTAAAGTCTTGAATTCTTCATTGCCTAGGGCAAGCTGATCAATAAGTGCACTCAAGTTATCATTAGCTGTAGTTAAATCAATATCTCCTCCAGAAGCCAAAGTGTCACATACGCCCTTTAGAGAAGTAGCTAATTTATTATATAGACCTCTGGATTCCTCGAGGCCTTCTAACTTCACTTTATCCAGCATTGACTTAGATAGCTCTATTAGGGAAGGTTCTTCTTGTTCCTGTTTTAAAGGGGAGTATGGTTTAGACGGAAAAGGCGGGGTTTGGGATTTGCCTTTAATAAGTTCAACATTTGGAGGTGGAGTTGCGTCTTTTTGTTTTCCTTGTTCTTGTTTCTCTTTTCTTGGCTTATCTTCTTCCGAAGAATTTCCGAGTATATCTGCTATTCTAATCATAAGCTTCGTCTTATCCTGGGTTAGCTAATGTTCTAATACAATCGATGTAAAGGAGTGGGGTTTGCCTCTTTACTGTGGCCATCCTCCATATCTCTGATGACTTCGCGCACAACTACCTCATCAATCAATTCTTTCTTTGCGCCAAAACCAACCAACAACGACATATCACAGATATTATTGACGACCCGCGGTATCCCGCGTGAGACCCTAAAAATTAACCTTAAGGCAGACTCGTCAAATATATTCTTTTCTCTTCCGACAACGTTTAACCTATGCTTTATATATTCATATGTCTCTGTTTCCTCAAGACTAGAGAGAAAATACCTTATTGCTATGCGTTGACTTAGTTGGGGTATCTTATTTATCTTTTTAACCAACTCTGGCTGTCCAATAAGAATCAGCGTCAATAAAAAGGCGTTATTAAGCTGAAAATTCAATATAAGACGTAATTCCTCAAACACCTCATCACTTACAATTGTCTGTGCCTCATCAATCAAAATTATTGTATCTTTACCCTTAGTGTAATTTTCATAAAGAAGACCGTTTAGAACGTGAATAATATCCACCTTATTATCCGGAACAGAATCCTGGCCCAACTGATAGGCTATCTCTTTCAAAAATTCAATAGGGCTTAGGACTGGATTAAAAATTAATACATCGGTATATCTTTCCGTCTTCAACTCTTTAAGTAAAACTCGAGAAAGAAGAGTTTTACCTGAGCCATAATCTCCTGTAAGCATACCCGCACCCTTCTTCTCTCTAATGCAATAAAGCATACGGCTTAATGCCTCTTCGTGTTTAGAGGAATAGTAGATAAAACGCGGGTCAGGAGTATTTTCAAACGGCTTGTCTTTAATTGACCAATATTCTGTATACATTAGCGCTCCTAGCCTCACTTATATTCAATGGCCTGAATATACTTACACTATTATATTTAAGTTTAATCTAGCTATCAAGAAGTGTCAAGGTTTTTCTGTCGCAAACTTTGGCAAGATAATAGGTTATTGACAACTCCCATTGCTTAAAAACAAGGAAGATTAAAGCATTTTTATCTTAGAGCTGTCTTGAGGGCTGGGCTTTTTATCTTACAAGAATTCTCCCTATGAGACTGAAAGACTTACAAAGCCTCTTTAGGACGCAGAGAGAATATTGCCAATTTGAGGAAATACTAATTCTTGCCGAAGCTGGATTATCAAAGCGAATCTCTAGAAGCTCCCGAGGCGGAAACATTACTCTTTTTACGATCCTTAGGTAATCTCTAGCTGAATTTGCCTCAAGCAGCTCAAAAAAGATATAACTTAAAAAATTATCCATAAACCTTCTTCTTAGATTATCAGTAAATATCACACTCCGGCTTAAGAAAATACGTATTAATATTCCTTTTAAGAAAGACGGCTTTAACTCCTCTAACACAGGCTTGGGAACTTTTGCATTCAGGATTTCATTTGCTTTTAGCAAGCTGGCAAATACAGAATTATTAATCTTGTATCTTCTAGCCTTTTTAATAAAAGCACCCCAGTCAAAAGATGTGCTTGTGTTCTCTAGCAATTGAAAAATATCAAAGAAATATCTTAAATCTCTATAACCACTACTATTAATTAAAGTTACGCAAAGATAAAGAAGGAGCGCTTCATTGTCCCATTGACAAATATTCAAGTCTACTCCTTCTAAATGAATCTTGACATTATCAGCGCTTTGCCATAACCCTTCTATCCTCTGGCTGTCTCTAAGCATCATTGTAATATCCCACTGTAACTCTAGAAAGGCAAAACCTTCTTTAGAGAATGTCTTCTGCCAACGCCAGATGCTAATTTCTTCTTCTGGTCTTTCTTTATAGCCTAATCCTTTCAATAAAGCCGTTGCCCTCTCTATATCCTGCTCTTTTATCAACAAATCAATATCTAGATTCTTTCCTCGCAGTGAGATATCTCCGTAGAGTCTTTGGGATAAATATGTACCTTTTAAAGGAATAACGCTAATTTTTGCTTTTGAGAACTCCTTGAGTATATCCAATAACTGCCTGTGATTTCGTGTAGTAGAGTCAATCGTATCAAAGAAGGCTCCCTTTAATCTGTCAATTGCAGAATGACCAACCGCCTCAAGACCACTTAAAAACTTTATATGTTTCATTATAGCCGCGGGTTTGCCACTGGCTATAACTAACTTGTAAAATACATCCCAATCAATTCCGGCCCTGATAAGGCTAAGTGCCCTCTTAGTCAGATCTTCATCTGTTTTATCCTTGGATAAAACAATCAATAACTCCTGGCTGTTAAAATAAAGCGGAGCCCTCAAAAAAGAACGCTTTAGCACAACAGGAGGCCTTGGATAAGAAATGTGCTCTAGGTCGCGTTCTCTTAAAAAATCTTGCGCTCTGTTGACTAAAAACGACTCCAGGCCCAGCCCTCTATATCTAAGCCTGATCCACAGCTCAGCTAACCAAAAACCTGTATATGGACAATTCTTATCTCTGTTCAAGAATGTAATGCATCCTATAGGCGTATCTTTTGATTTCATAATAATATGAAAATTTTTATATTCTCTTGGTCGAAAATTATCTCTTTTTTCTAATGGTGTATATTCATATATTTCTAACTTGTGCCTTGAGGGTGTGGCGAGTTGGAAATCTATATTGGGTTCCAATCTTTTAATTAGCTTTTTTCCTAACCATCTATAAATCCAAAGAGATTGAATGCATGTTAAAGTTTTCATAGAAACACGAGACAATAATTTCAATAAAGCCAAGGAGAGTTTATGTCTGGTGTATAAGAATTTCTCCCAAAAATTAGCTTCCCTTTTTTCTAGAGGAAATCTCTTTTTGTCTCTTTCTACTTCCCTTACTTTGCCTAATAAATCCTCCTCTTCTAGCTCTTCTTGCAAGAGGCCCTTCCTGACCTTAGCTGTATCTGGTCTTGTTATTATCCGCTCCTTTCCTTCTAGAATATGCTTATCCACAATTCGATGTGAATATAATCTATTATTTCTACGATAAACTGGTATTTCACCTATTTTTAAATCATTCAAACTACAAGATTCAATCTTTAACGTATCGCCTTTTTTTAAGACTGGAAACATGCACCAACTTGTTGTTTTAAATTTAAAATAATCTGTTTTTAGAAGTTCCTTCTTTAGTTCAAAAAGGTCTAGAAAACTCACCTTACCCCATAATATTTTAGCCCGGTCCCTAAAACGTTTTCCCCTTGGGATAAGGGCATTACAACAGGGCAGTAAATCAGAATACTCACAGCATAGTTGTGAAAGCTTGCTATCCTGACAAGGGACCTCTAGCCCTCTCTCATTAACTTCAATGTCTTCTTTTAACTTCTTATCCATTTGAATGTTTTAGCAAAACCGAAATAAGATTCTTATCTTCTCTAACCTCATAGATTAAGGCTTCGCTATCTTGAAATTCAGTTAAAAATTCATTCTTATTTTGCGGCCGGTGAAAGAATTGACGAATTGGTATCCAGTCGCCTGCTTCTATTCCGACATTTGCGAACATGATTCTTGCCAAGAGCCTTTTTAATTTAAACTGAATTTTAGAGTATTTAAGATCAGATATGCAGTTATTAATTACAATAAAAAGGCCATCATCAGATAATTTATTAAGCGCCCTATTAAGAAAATTAATCCGTATTTTTTTTGAAGGAATCTGCAGATAGACATTATTTGAAACAAGGATATAATCGTATTTTTCTTTTCTCTCTTCCTCGGCCCATAAAAGAATATCTTTATTAATGTATTCTATCCTCAACTGTTCTTCTTCTGCTACAGCTCTTGCCTTTCCTAACAAGGTCTCTACGAAATCAATACCCGTAACAACAAAACCCATCTTTGCCAATGCATAAGTTTCCCTGCCTGCACCGCAGCCTAAGACTAGAAACTTACCCGGCTTAAGACAATATTTAGAAATTAATTCCTTCTCTCCTTCATTTAGCCCTCGCGTTGCCAAACTTGAGAGCGCATTTAGATTACCCTTATTATTATAAGCTAATTTATTAAGGCTGCTTAGATCCTGAGGCAGGAGAACTACTAGTAAAATATTTTTAAATATCCTGCCCATGAGATTGAACGTTTCGGTAATTTTCAAAAGTAATAATCCGATGTATAAGCGTATTTTCATAATCTTAAAACTACCTTTTTAAATCTGTTCTCTAAAGAATTCTCTATAATCAGAGAGCTCATCAAGTAATTTATCATGCGAGCCTATGTGCATAATATGCGGCCCTTTAAAATAATAAATTGTATCCATTGTCTTTACAGCTGACAATCTATGCGATACCAAGATAATCGTAGAATCGGAAAATTTGTTTTTTATATTAGCGATTATCTTGCTTTCTGTTTCTGAATCAAGAGAAGACATCGCTTCATCTAAAATTAAAATTTGCGGCCTTTTTATTAATGCACGCGCGATAGCAATCCGCTGCTTTTGGCCTTGAGAAAGCCTGTAGGCATTCTCTCCCACAGTTGTATCAAATTTTTTAGGCAGAGAATTAACGAAACTATAGATATCAGAAAGCCTCGCTGCTTCAATAATATCTTTATCTCTAGCCTCATTTAAGGCATAGGAAATATTATAAGCGATAGTGTCATCAAAAAGAAACGGCTCCTGCAAAACTATGCCAATATTGTAAAGAAGATAGGCAGAATCTATTGCCTCTAGCTGGCTATCAGCCAATAATATCTTACCGTTCTCAACAGGATAAAGCCCTAAAATAAGGCTAAGCAGCGTTGTCTTGCCGCAACCAGAATGGCCAACCAGGCCAATATGAGACCCAGCCTCGATACTAAAATTTAAACCTTTTATTATTTCTTTATTGGCTTGATATCCAAAACTCACCTGCCTAAATTCAATCCTCCTTAAATCTTGCGGCCTAACTCCACCTCTCTGAGGAAGATTTTCAGGAAGTGGTTCATCCAATACCTTTGCTACCCTCTCTAAAGAAATCTTGTTAAACACCAGTTTTTCGCACAAACTAGTAAGCTCTGTATATGCCCCTACTCCCTGACTAATATAGGCAAGCATCGCACCCATTGTGCCCAAGGTTATCTCGCCCTTTATCACAAGATATGCTCCGTAAAAAGCTAAGGCCCCAAAGAAGAATTTATCAGAAATGCTGGATATAAATCCAGCAATCGCCCCCAAACGTACGCCTCTCATGTGCAACCTTATATGCTCAAAGAAGCTATGCATATACCTTCCTATCTCCCTACCCATGGTGCCGAAGGTCTTACTAAGATAAAGATGTGAGAAGAAATTATTAAGACTATGAAAAAGCCTCTCAACGGCTTTTAACTTCATCTTTTTCAATTCCTCAAAAGACTTAACAAAAAATCTCATCCTGATAATAACCAAAAACTGATAAACAATAATAATCAACAAAAAAAGAGGGTTAATAAATATTATGATAGCGGTTATAAAAATCATCTTAATAATTGAATTTATAATGTGTACAAGTGTAACATTGATAACCTCGGAGGCATTGCCGATATCATTGACTATACGAAAGATACGCACACCGGTTGAGCTCATCTGCAATTGGCTCAAGGAATATTTTTTTAGCCTCCTAAATACATCCCGATTAAGATCAATAGAAATATTAACCAGTGCATAATTTTTCAAATAATCATAGGCAATGTTTGAAAGAATAGAAATGAAAAAGATCGTTACAGAGATAATGGTAAAGAGAATAAATACATTAAAATTTCTGGCGAGGATGCCCTTATCCAATATCAATTTCCCGATATAAGGATTAACAAGACCCAGCATCATTGTTGCATTTCCTATAATCAGAATGGGCAGCTGTATCTTCCAGTAACGTAATATATATTTATTGAAACGAAGAAAAAACCTAAATCCTTCTTTTACATCTTTTAATTTAAGCCTGTCTTGGTTTATGCCTGAATCAAACATAATCTTTTGCTAAATTTCTTAAACAATTGACCTATGGTTTTGACTGTGTTAATATTTAGCTATCAACAGGGGTGTAAAAATGGACGAGCTAAAAAAGAGATACGAGCTAAAACATGAAAAAATTGTCTGGGCAAAACTATGCAATGAATTTGTCTTTGTAGTCATAGATGAAAGCAAATATTCTTTCGCCGACATCCTAAAATCACTTAATTTTACTACAAAATCCTCCCTTGATATACTAGAAGGCCTTCTATTAAAAAAATCTCCGGAAAAAATTATAAAATGCCTAATGAAAAAACACAAAACAAGCTACAAAAAGGCAGGGGCTGATTACTTAACACTCTTGCGGCAATTAAAAAAGTTAAAATTAATTACCAATTTAAGCTATGCAAACCTATTCAAAAAATATATATCTACATAACATCAAATTAAATTTTAAGTCTGACTGCCAATCTCTGTTTAACGCCTTTTGCGAAGAACTGAAATTTCCAAAATTCCGCAGTTATAACAAATATATAGAAATTGATCTAAATCTCTCTGTTAAAAATAAGGCGTTTAAAAATGGGCGTTCTGACGTTGCTGGCCTAAAAGATGAGAACTTTTCTCTTGATTGTTGGATAAAAAATATATCGCTTGAGGCCAATCCCAAAGAGAATAAAATCAACGCCAAGCTGCTCTACCCCTCCAGTTTAACAATAGAAAACCTGCTGCACTTAACAATAATCTCGCCCTTACGGCGAATATTGGCATATCACAATATATCCTTAATACATTCGGCAGTAGTATCTAAAAAGAATAAGGCCCTGCTTATCTGTGGCGGTCCCGGTATGGGCAAAAGCACCTTAGCCGCAGCCCTTATAGATAAAGGTTATAATTTTCTTTCAGATGAATTTGCTATCCTGCACGAAGATAGAATACTCTCCTTTCCTCTTAAAATGAAATTAGATAAACAATCTCTAAAATTCCTTACATTAAATGAAGGAAGAAAAATTGCTACCTCTTTTTATGCACAAGAGTATTTCCCGGCTAAGCCGGCTGAACGCGCATGCTTAGGCGTAATACTATTCATTTGTCAATCTGACAATCCCCTGCGGCCGCCTGAATTAAAAAAGTTGAAGACAAAAGAAAGTTTTACTATTTTAGCCTATGATAAGGTAAATAGTCTTCCTGAGGAAAAAAACATAATTATCCGCCAACACCAAATACAGAATCTCTGTCGACTCGCCTACCAGGCAAGATCCTATGCCCTTTCTTATAGCCTAGATCAGATTAGAGAAATCCCCAGGCTTCTAGGCAAATTGCTATAAATTAGGCTCGCCTGTCTTTATCCGCAAATAAGTCAAAGAGCAAACTAAACAACGTAGATAAAAAACTAAACAATCTAACTAAATAACATCTTGATAGGCTAACTAGATTGACTTTAATCTTGTATTTATCTCTGATAAAGTCTTGGGGAGGAAAAATCAGCTTTAATAAATATACTACATATCTTACAAATTTTTCAGGCCTAAAACTAAACTTGCCGCAGAATAAAACAAAAGCGCACTCAAAAGGCACCTTGTTCTTAAATACAAGGCCTTCCTTTTCAAGTAATATCGCTTTCCTATCCCAGAAGAAATTGAATAATTTATCCACCAATCTAGGCGGCTTAAATTTAGCTAACAAATCAGGGGGTAATGTTAAAGAAAATAACTTATCAGTTAAATAAAGTCCGTAATAAACTGCGGTTCCTAAATCGTATCTAGAGACTTTATCTAAAAATACATCCCAATCTAATGAGTCTTTAAATTTATCAACGATCTTTTTTGTGTCCAGGAACCAGATTAATCCTGAGAAATTATGGCGAACGAGATTAACGCAGGCTATCAGAAGAGTATCCTCATAGGAAGGAAAATATATATCTGCTTTTCCTATCCTCTTTAATCTGGCATCTTGCCAAAGACTATAATTGAAATAAGGAAAATCTATGGCCCAAATGCCTGTTTTTAATTCTAATTTTATACCTTGCTTGCGAAAGTCAATATGATTATCTAGATATCTTATGCTCCAAATATTATAGTCTTTACAAAACCAATCAAGCACAAAACCCAAATCATTTAAGATCTTGCATGCCTTAGACCAATCTTCTATTCTCAAGATTAAATCAATATCTCCCATCCAGCGCTGGGAACTGTCCTCATAAACCTCTATTCCTAAATGAGCTCCTTTAAGTACGAGCACCTTAATACCATGTTTATTAAATTCCCCTAATACCCCGTCTAGAATAAGCCTAGTTTTTGTATCCTGTATAAGCTGAAGTCTATGGATATTCTCTAAATCTAAACAGTGATTCCTTCTATATAAATCTTCCTCCCAGCCGAAACTCTTTAGCTTTTGAATATAAAAAGGTATGATAAAATTCCATTTAATTCTCTCTAGGACGTATTGCCAATCAAGGCCATTTTTCAATAAATCTATTAATTGCGTTTCCTCATCCTTACAAAGCGAATCTTTAGCGACTAGTTTTAATGTCTTCCTTTCTTTCAAAAATGAATCTTGCTCAGTCTCTACTATCCCAAAGGCAAAAACGTCTTTTAGGTTGAAGACTTTAGTAGAAATTATACTCTTTAATCTAGCAGGCAGTGCCTTAATAGCTAAGAGCTCATGCCTTTGTTTTAGCCTACTTTGAGCAAGATTTAAATTAGCCAGACAGAAATAAAATAAACTCGTAAGTCTGCCTGCAAATGTATCAATAATTAAAATCCTGCCGTTACGTCTCAGTTTAGTAACTACGCCGATAATCTCATCCTGCCCGATGAATTCCTCAAGTTCAGAGGGATTATCTGCCTTTAATATAAAAACTAGTTTGTTATTAACCTTTGCCTTTCTAATAAACCTATGGACAATAAAGCCCTGACTTTGCCTGTAAACCACTAAATCACCGAATCTAAACTTCTCTCTTTTTCCAAAAAATACTTCATCCCCTGGCTGTATCACTGGATGCATACAACTACCTATTACCTTTAGAGATCGCTTCCTGCCATCTTTTATAGATTCATAAAGGAGGTCTTTAGCGACTTGTTCTTTGTGGATTTGTTCTGACATTTTCATGCAATAGGCGGCGGGAAATAGATACCGCTGATATCTGAGGTATAATCTTTTAATCTTTGGTAACAGTTCTTGCAAGGAGCAAATAGATTGCCGTTTTTAAAGCTGGTTCGCAATAATCGATAGCGCCTGCCATTCCAAATCTGTCTAAACGTCTGCTCTCTAACATTACCCATCAATAAACCACTTTTGTCCGGAGCACAACAAGGATAAACATCACCATTTACTTCAATAAATGCCTCCCGCCAAGGAAATTTACAAGGTCTCTTGTTTAAAGTATAATAGCTCTTTTTAATGGGTGTCCTACCAAAAGAAAACAAAGGTGCAATATTATAGACTTCAATGCCAAAACTATCTATTAGCTTTCTTGCTGCCTTTAAGCAGCGATTCGTCAATCGCTTGTGGTAAATCAATGATTCTTTTTTTAATTTCTCATGATGTATTGACATGTGGACCAGTCCTATCCCGTCTGCCTTAAGAGCATGAGCTAAGCGCACATATTCTGATAACTCTTCAATATTTTTCCTCATCAAAACTAGCCAGAAGATAAGCTTGGGTCTAAAACTTTTACTGAATTTTAGTCTTGCCCTATTAAGCCGCTTGACGTTATCGATAACCTGTTGGAATCTAGCGCCTTTTCTTATAGCCTCGTAAGTTTTCTTGCTAGCAGCATCAATAGAAACAATTATACTAGAGAGATTATTAACAAGTCTCCTTAGGCTATCGCCTTTTGGCATGAGTGTGGCGTTAGTAATAATACCTAACTTAACCTTGTGGAAAGCGATTAACTCTAACTCTTTAGAAAAATTTGGATTAATGAAAGGTTCTCCAGATACACTTAAACTAACAAGGTTAATATGGGGAAATGTCTCTTTGGCAATCTTCGAAAATAGATTAAAATCCATATTAATATTGCTTGCAGACTTTGTATATGTCTTGGCCAAATGGTGATGACACATTATACAGTCTAGATTACATCTTGTAGTATCTGCAATGGTTAAAGATGCAGGGAAAGATTCACAGGTGCTATTTTGAAATTCCCTATCCCTTAAGGCCGCCTCTATATTTTTTATCTTTAAGCCTATTGTATAATCAAAGGGGTCAATCTTCATAATTCAAAAATCCTTTTGATATCTCCAGATGTTTATCGGCTATAAACTCCCAAGAAAATCCACGTTGCTCAGCCTTAAGCCTGCCGTTTCTGCCAAGTCTGATTCTTAAATTCTTATCTTCCATAAGTCGCTTTATCGCTGCAGCCAGTGCTTTCTCGCTGCATGACTCAACTAATAATCCGGTTAGGCCATGCTCAACTACCTCTGGTATACCGCCTACTCTGGAAGCAATGACTGCCTTAGAACAGGCCATGGCCTCTAAGTTTACAATACCTAGAGGTTCAACGCGTGAAGGCATCACAAAGAATTGGCAGTTTCTGATTAAATTTACTGCATCTTTTCTATTTGCCAAACCAAATAAATGCACATTTTTCTCTATCTTTAATAATCTTATCAATCTCTCATAAGAAGTGCGGGCTGGCCCGTCTCCGGCTAGAACCAGATTTATATCAAGGCCTGAATCTAGTATATCCTTGAGTGCAAGCAGGGCAATATCAAAACCTTTAAAGGGTGCATGCAGTCTTCCCAGGCAAAGGATGTAGGGATAATCTATTAAACTGCGGCCGTTATGCTTAAACTCATCCAAATCTATGCCATTGGGGATAACACAAGACTTATTTCTTATCTGGGGGACTCTTTCTTTTGCATCATCAAGTAGATACTCAGAACAGGCAGTAACAAAACTGGCGCGCTGCAATATAGACTTAAAAACAAAATTAAGAACAGCTCTGCTTGCGCCTTTCAGGAAAGGTATTACTTGTAAATTAAAGCCGTGCAAACTTACGATGTATTTTAAGGAGAGAAAATAGGAAAGCAACCAAATATAAAATGCATTTACGCCAATATAATGTATGTGTATTATTTGGCTATTATTTTCTTTGAGTATGCGCGCTATTCTAACCAGGGCAAGAGGCAAA
Organism: Candidatus Omnitrophota bacterium; assembly: GCA_018830005.1. Lineage (NCBI taxonomy): Bacteria > Pseudomonadati > Candidatus Omnitrophota > Candidatus Omnitrophota bacterium. Next base: position 241,728 of record JAHJTE010000001.1, on the reverse strand, counting down.
CAAACAAGCATTTCAACTACATCAAGAAAAGCTCGCCAGCTCACTCTATAGGGCAATATTACAAAGGGAACATAGAATCTTCTAACTTCTATTCCTTCAATAATCTCACGTGCCCTGAATCTTCTAAGTGGAACAAATACTATTAGTCCTACACGATGGCCTTTTGCCTTAAATTCTCTGGCTAGATTTCTGACTACCTCTTCTACGCCCCCTACGCTAGGCAAATAGGCATGAGGAAAAATTGTTATATTCATAATTACTTTCTTAAGGCCTAACTATACGTTTTCGAAAAAATAGATACCGCTGTTATCTGAGGTACGATCTTTTAATCGTTGATAACAATTCTTGCAAGGTGGATATAAATAGCCATCCTCAAAACTTGCCCTTAATATCTGATAGCGCTTACCACTCCAGATTTCTCTGAAAGATTGCTTGCTGACATTTCCCATCAGTAAACCGGTTTTCTCGGGAGCACAACAAGGATAAACATCTCCATTTAATTCAATGACCGCCTCTCTCCAGAGAAATTTGCACGGCGAATTAGGCATTGGAGTATCAACTTTATCTTGCGAAACAGGAACCTGCGAAAACAAAGGAGGAAAATCAAAAGTCTCCAGGCCCAATTTGTCAATTAAATCTCTTGCCTGTTTTAAATAGCGGTTGGCTAACTGTTTGTGATAAACCAACGATTCTTTCTCTAAGCTTTTCTTGAATATAGTAACATGCGCCGCACCTATCCCGTCTGCCCCCAGGCTATGGGCTAAGCGCACATATTCTGGCAATTCCTCGATATTCCTTCTCATCAATACAAACCAGAAGACGAGCTTAGGCCTTATTTCTTTATCTATCTTCATTCTTTCTGTATTAAGACGCTTAATATTATCTATAACCTCCTGGAATCTAGCTCCTTTTCTTATGCTCTCGTAAGTCTTCTTGCTGGCGCCATCAATAGAAACTACCATGCGCGATAGCCTATTAACTAATCTCCTCAAAAGCTCATCCTTGGGTATGAGAGTAGCGTTAGTAAAGAGGTCTAGCCAAACCTTATAGGATTCAATTAGCTCTAGCTGTCTAGGAAAATTTGGATTAATAAAAGGCTCCCCTGCTACGCTTAAGCAAACTCGGCTAATATGAGGAAACATCTCGCTGGCTATTTTTTTAAACAGATTAAAATTCATGACAGTCTCATCTCTACGCCGACTATAGCGCTTAAAAGACCTTAAAGCAGTTTGTAAGTAGCCTTTATTTCTTACACACATTATGCAGTCTAAATTACATCTTGTAGTATCAACGATGGTTAAAACCGCAGGCAAGCCTTCACATATTCCATTCCTATTGCGTATATCTCTTATGCCTGCCTCTTTGTTCTTTATCTTTGAAGCTAAATTAAAGTCGAAGGAATTATTCTGCATTATTTATAAAAATTCTCTATACAGTTTTAGGTATCTACGAGATAGCCTCTGCCAAGAAAATTCTCCAGCCTCTAGCATGCGCCTGCCGTTTCTGCCGAGTTTAACTCTTAAGTCCTTATCAACTAATAATCTTTTTATGGCTCTAGCAAGCACCTTGACATCCGCAGGCTCAACTAATAACCCATTTACACCGTGCTCAACTACCTCTGGTATACCGCCTACTCTTGAGGCAATGACTGCCTTAGAACAGGCCATGGCCTCTAAGTTTACAATACCTAGAGGTTCAACGCGTGAAGGCATCACAAAGAATTGGCAGTTTTTAATAAAATATACTGCCTCTACGCGGTTGGCCAGACCAAAGAAATGCACATTTTTCTCTATGCTTAAAGATTCTGCAAGTTTTTTATATTCAGCGCTATCTGGCCCGTCTCCGGCTAGAACCAGATTTATATCAAGGCCTGAATCTAGGATATCCTTGAGTGCAAGCAGGGCAATATCAAAACCTTTAAAGGGTGCATGCAGTCTTCCCAGGCAAAGGATGTAGGGATAATCTATTAAACTTCGGCCGTTATGCTTAAACTCATCCAAATCTATGCCATTGGGGATAACACAAGACTTATTTCTTATCTGGGGGACTCTTTCTTTTGCATCATTAAGTAGATACTCAGAACAGGCAGTAACAAAACTGGCGCGCTGCAATATAGACTTAAAAACAAAACGAATAATAAATCCTCTCAAACCTTTTAAAAATGGGAGTACCTGCACATTAAAACCCTGCAATGTAACTATGTATTTTAAGGAGAGTGGGTAGGAAAGCAGCCAAGTACAAAATGCATTTATGCCTGCATAATGGACATTAATTATCTGAATCTTATTGTCTTTTATTATCTTGGCTGATTTTATTAATACACCCGGTAAAAAAACAAGGAGTCTTAAGGTGTCAATCAGTCCTTTTATTCCTATGCGGGGAACTCCTAGAAAAGGAACGCGTAGTCTATGAACATCTATCCCCTCAATAACCTCGAATGCCTTAAATCTAAAAAAATGGTTTTCTGTTGCATTCTTGAATTCTCCGCCTGGGCCAGGAGTAAGTACCAAAATAATTACTTCATGAGCTTGCTTTGAAAATTCTTTAGCTAATCCCCTGATTGTTTCCTGGCTACCACCAACATCAGGCAAATAGGAATGAGCAATAATAGCAATATTCATAGGCTGAAGTTGAGCTTTAATACTTTGGTTTGCGTGTTTTTTAATTTAATATTTTTCAATAATCTCAAAACAGTTCATTATTTCTTAATCTTATCTATGAGTCCTTCTTTTTCTAAATCGCCTATTAAGACATTGACATCCTTTATTGCCTCTGCCTCTTTGCATTCAAACCTTTTAGCGAACGCCTCTGACATCTGGCCTAAATCCCTGCCTTGCTCTATAAGTTTCCAGATAAAAGTAGCGGTTTTATTAAGACTGAAATAAAGACCACGCTCTAAATGCAAAATTACCACTTCATTATTAATTAAGCGGTGGGCAATTTTATCCTTCTGGATTTTAAAACGATTGCATCCTTCCCTTAAGGCCATATCTACCTCCAAGTTTATTTATTAGTTAACAGATAGATTTTTCCTTCAGTAAATATATAATCTACCCATTAGAAAAACTAATTCAAGCCATAGGATATCAAGCAAACATCTGCTCTATTCATAAAGGTTCTATCTGTCCAGCTACTAAAGCACTGGCAACATCTACCATTCTGTATTTGAAAAGTTTTGGCTTCTCATATTTGTCCTTAGCATTTCTTGTCTTTGAAATTTTTTTGGAATCCTTTCTCATCATTACACCCCCTTTAATCTCCCCCAATAGTCCTGTTTCGTTTTGCTAAGAAAACGAAATAGTGGACGGGAATTTAACCTTTGACACTAATCCTGGCGGCAAGAGCTTACCATCTCTCCTTATTCCTGCCTTCATTACCCTGCATATCTCTTTTGCTGGAAGCCTAAAATCTCCATGCTCCAACCAGGCCATGCCTTTGTCAAAACAACAGTAGAAAAAAAGCCTACAACGCAGACAATATAACTCCTCTTTTTTCAAGCCCCTTAAGGTCTTGGCAACTTGGGAATCTCTCCAGATTTCTTCAAAGGATTTTTCTCTTAGGCTGCCTAGTTTCATTCTTAAAGTACATGATGGAAACACATCTGCCTGTGCTGAAATATAACACTCATGCTGACAAAAAGATAAAAGACAGAAAAGCCTTTCTTTAGAGATAGTGTTCATTTTTTTTAAATACCTGCCTTCTGACTTAAGTTCAGTAACAGCTTTCTTAAGCTGATTTTGAGTCATTCTGCATTTTAAAGGAACTCTTGAACCATTATATCCTGGCGATATGCAATAATCTGTTATCAAATTCCATTTATTAATTCTGGCCATCTGTCTTATAATTTTTATTTCGTGAAAATTCTGGCGCATTACAACTGTAGCTATTCTTAATTTTAGATTATGCACCTTTAAAAGTGAAATTGCATCTAATGTTTTCTTAAAAGAGCCAGAAACATTGCTAATAGATTCATAGACCTTCTTAGTTGCCCCATAGAGACTAATCTGTATCGTTGAAGGATTAAATTTTTTAATATTCCTGACTAGGCCTTCTGTTAGGAGCGTAGCGTTAGTTATTAGGCTAAAGTCAAAATTCATCCTGCGCGCAAGCTCGAAAATCTCTAATACATCTTTTCTTAAAAATAACTCTCCTCCTGTAAAATTTAGCCGCAAACAACCCAGATCTTTTAGCTGATTTAATATATCTTTTATTTCTGAAAGGGTTAACTCATCTCGACTGTCCTTATTCTCGAAACAATGAACGCAGTTTAAGTTACACCTATAGGTTAATGCTATCTGTGCCCTTAAAGGAAAGATATTATCCTTTAGTCTGTAAAGTAAATCAAAATAAGTTTTTCTGCTCATATATTTCTTTCAAATGCTCTTAAACTAATTACTAAGAAATGATACTACGCCCTCTTCAGCAAGATGCTTATAGAACCTCTTAAGCGAATCTCTCCTTTTTTTAAAACCCCTGTGTATAAAATTAGAATTAATATCCTCCAGGCTTCTATTGCCATCAATAACTGAGGCAATTCTAAATTGCCAATCCTCTAATCTGTATCTTGCTGGCCAGAGAGGATCTTGGATATAAAGGCGCTGCCCTTTATACATAAGTCTGACATCCTGTAGAAAGTAGGGTATGGAGCCATTTCTTTTAAGCATTTCAGAACCAGATAGAGAACTGTAGGCTTTTATAAAAGATTTATAGTGACTATAATTTCGCCTAAAGAAGAGGCTTTTGGGGCTATTCACACAGACCGGCCCCTTCTTGTAATTTTTACGGTTTACATACAGATACTCCATGAATAAATTCATAAAATGAGGATTTTCTTTTTTAATCTTTAGCAAATAGTGGTGTTTTTTATTCTTATTATTGCGCTTCATTGTATCTAAAAGTACGAATTCTAACATCTTAGCAAATCTATCGAAAGAGAAGTTTAGCTTTGCGTGTTCTCTTGCCTGTCTTGACATTTCTTTGAGTCTATCCTTATCTTCTAAGAGACCTATCAACTGCCTTAAGCCACTTTGCCAGTCAACCTTTACGCCGTTATTGCTAAGTATGGTTGGCATATGATAACCGCACTTACCATGAATAACTGTATCTTTCAATCCACCCCAATGCGAACAAATAACCGGCGTGCCGCAGGCCATAGCCTCAACCTGGGAATAGCCAAAATTTTCATACTGGCTGATAGTACAATTCATGAAAACATCAGCACTTGAATATAAAGATATAAGGTCTTCTCTTTTTAATTTTCCAGTAAATATTACTTTATCGGCAATCCCGTATTCAAGGCATTTCCTCCTAATATAGCCGGTATATCCATTATTACTAATACCAAACTCTTCAAAGCCACCCCTGTCTTCTTCGCCGGCTATACAAAGTCTTGTTTGCGGAAATCTCTTAATGGCCTCTCTAAATATCTTAAGTAATGTGTGTATATTCTTCTGCACGTTAATTCTTCCCGCATACAAGATAAGAAAGACATCTCCTCCAATACCAAATCTTTCTCGCATGCGTTTATTTTCAAGCTCACTTTGTGGTTTGAATTCATTAACTTCTAGAGGGAAAGGCACAATATAGCCCATACTGCGTCCTGTCTTGCCAAATATTTTATTAAACATTTCCAAATCCGCTTTGCATGAGAAAAGAACGGAATTGGCTGTCATGAGTTTTCTGTTAAAGCTAGCCATGAGATTGAAAGGATTTGACATAAAACCAAGTGCAAAAAAGACTCTAGGTATTGATTTGGCCTTTATATCAAACATTTGCCCTGGAGCTAATTCCAAAATCACATCGCAAGAAGAGGTAAGCTTCTTAAGTGCTATCTCCTTCTTGTTTGAGTTAGTAGAGCTATTCAGGAAGCAACAGCACGCATTGAATCTACTCTCAACGATCTTTAAGGCGTTTTTAAAAAGCACCCTACAGCTTAGGCTGTTTAATGAACCTAAATTCTTTCGTGATATTATGCCGACACGTAAACGCCTACTATTCATAATTACAATTTAAGTCCTGATTTCTTTCTTCCTGTTTTTTTGAGCCAACTCACAATAATAGGGCAAAGGGGCCTCTCTATCACCTGTCTCTAAATAAGCCCTTGCCGGACAACTAAGGCAGTCTGACTTGATATCGCAATCTCGGCATTTAGAATCGGTTTTAAACTTCTCTGAGCGAATCTTTGGAAAAAATTCATAAAAACCTTGCTTGAATGAATTCTTGCGCAAATCCCACGCTGGCTCTCTTAGCGAATTACAAAAACAAAGTTCACCATAAGGATTAACATAGAATGCCCATGTTCCTCCTGGACAACGAAACAGCGCATCAGAGGCAAGGTTTAATTCATTATCCCCGTCAAATGATGAATCTTCCTCTAAAAAAATGTCTTCTTTCTTATCTGGAAGCATCAACATACCTAAGATATCCCTTGAAGAATCACTACATTCAGCTAGTCCTTCTTTTTGCCTTCTAAGTTCCAATATTTTCTCAATCGGCAAACGCAAAGAAGTGGTCTGAGTCGAACCGTCTAAGCGTGGGTTAATTATCAGACTGCAAAGAAAAGCCATGTTCATCTTATCATAAAATTTACGCATCAAATCGATCTCATCTATATTTAAAGTCATTATCTGGCATTTTAACTTTAAGGGGAGCTTAAACTTTCGGATAAGTTCAATGCCGCGCATTGCTAGCTCAAAAGAACCCGGCCTTTGGCTAATTAATTCGTATGTTTTTTTAGTAATGCCATTCAAGGTTACCTCAATGCAAAAGGGCGGAAAATCCTTAAGGTGTCCTGCTATATTCTCATTAAAAAGTGTCGCATTAGTAAAGATACTAATAAGAAATCCTTTTTTGTAGGCATATGAGTAAATATCAAGAAAATCTTTCCGCAACAGGGGCTCGCCTCCAGTAAAACAGAGCCAGAAACATCCTTGTTCATAAACTTCATCAAAGATACGGCAAAGCTCACTGTAAGAAAGTTCCTGCCTTTGGGGTTCATTTACAACATAACAATGCTGACAAGCAAGATTGCAGTTATGGGTGAGCTCAAATTGTCCCAGAATCGGCTTTCTTGAACCTTTATCATGAAGCCTCAAGCTAAAGTCCTTATATTCTTGAATTCTTATAGCCATTATTTTGACACCTTAATTCTGCCAGCCGACGATAATAATCAGGACATGAGTTCATATCATTACATTCAAGTTTCGCTCTTGCTGGACAAGATGAACAATAATGCCCTAGATTACAATCAAGACATTTATAATCAGCTGTCGGTTTCATTGAATTCAAATCAGCTCTTAAATTTATCCATGCCTGCTTTAGACTGCTATCAAAAATAGAATAGCCTAAAAGGCCAAGCACAAGACAAGGCTTTAATTCTCCGTAGGGGTCAATAACTAAACCTTCACTGCCGATCCCACAACGAAATAACTCGCTCTCTATCCTATTTCTATTTGGCTTGGTGAGTTTATTTTCTGGAGGATGACATTCTTTATTATTATGTATTGGCTCATCAAGAATAGATTCAAGACCAAGCATATAGCCTAGCTTTAATGCCTCTTCTGGCTCAAGACGTAAAGATAGATTATCCTGTGAACCATCATTCCTTGGTCTAAGAATAGTTCCCCATTCAATGACCGCGTCTAAATCATTCGCAAACTCTTTGAAATCATCAATCTCATCAAGGTTTGCCTTGGTTATGTTTATCTTTAAGGCAATGCTTTCTTTTCTCTCTTTAACAAGCCTGATTGCCTTCATCACCGAATCAAAAGAACCTTCCACTCTAGTAAAGGAATCAAAACGTTTAGGCTTAAGACTGTGAAAAGATATCTCTAAGGATGTAAGGCTAAGCTCTCCTAATTTATCAGCAATCTCAAGATTTATAAGGGTGGCATTGGTAAAAAGATGGATAAAAAGCCCTAGCCTGCGGGCATAGTCAATCAAGGAAATGATATCCGGCCGCACTAAAGGCTCACCACCAGTTAAGGTCAGATGAAGACAACCTACATCAACTAATTGCTTAAAAACTGATTTAACCTGCGAAGTCGTTAATTCTTTTTTTCTGGAATCTGGCACTACATAGCAATGCCGACAACGCAGATTGCATTGATGTGTAATCTCAAAAATTACATTGCGGGGAAAATCCATCTTATCGCGCTTTCGCTCCAGCCTTTCTGTAAATTCTTTCCTAAATCTTAACTCTTTAATCATGAGTGGTTTTTTAAAATAAAATCTAGCGCGCTTTCATCCGGAACAAAACCAAATGAAAAACAGGGGACATCTTCGACTAGACTTGCGCAAAACTTAAGAAAAAAATCAATCGCCTGTCTATCCCATATAGGAGGAAAACACTGCCTCATAAGCAGATATAGACTTTCTCTTTTTCCTAGGGCTTTGAGTTTATTTTGATTGGCCTTGGAAAGAAACAGGATTTTACTAAGCGGCGCTGATTTACCAGAGGCAATCCTGGCCTCGCCTGGCCAAGGGCTTCCAGAAACAAAATATTCTTTATTTATCTTTCGAATAATTACCCGATCATCGCTTAATAGGCCAAGGCCACCCCTCTTCTGCCATAACCTTGTCAGAGTCGTCTTGCCTGCGCCTGATATCCCGGGAAAAACTAATCCCGCACCATCAACAACTACACCACAGGCATGCAAAAGAAGCCCCTGATATTTATGTAATAGGTTGATTAAAATAAGCTGGCCTAAAACAGAAAAAAATGTCTCCAGTGACCAGTTCTTGGGAGGATTGTTTTTAAGTCTTTTCTTTTTATCAAATTCGTCTGTCCAGGGTGAGATATATACCTTTGCCTTACTTAGATCTTTATTTATTACACAAACCCTGGTTATCTCTGACTTACCATAGTAAGTCTCGATTAGGAAACTTCCGTTATGCGCAAAGGAACGCCAATTCTCCTTTGATTCAAACAACAGCCTCCCCCTAGGAATTGCAGGAAGAGATCCCACGTCAAGATCAATAATGAAATCACTATTATTACCCGGTTTAATAAAATCCTCAAGGTATGCTGGACTATATCTGCCTTCTTTAATCTGACAATTATTATAACGAAATAAAAATCCAATCCCGGCAATTTCTAATCTAAGTTCTTTCCTCATGCAATCTTTATATCCTCTGTTTCGGATTCCATCTTTGCCAGACGCGCCAGCTCTCTAAAATATGGCGGGCAAGCACTGATGTCACCGCACTCAAGCCATGCATACGCAGGACAAGACTTACAATATTGAATAAGTTCACAGTCTTGACATTGATAACTAGACCCGCCAGCTGTATCTCTTACAAAATCAGTTAACATCTTCCAGCTTTGGGAGAAATTACTCTTTAAAATATCGTATTTTGGGAATGGTATATCCAGACATAATCTCATCTGGCCATAGGGGTCTATTACAACCTCTGTTTTGCCTGCACCACAATGAAACAGCTGGTTATGATTTATCTTTCTAATAGGCCTTTGCCTTTTCGCTGACTTTCTATTTATTTTTTCCAAGGTGTCTAGTTTTTCAAATTCTATTACACTATCATCTCTAATCTGCTTCTCTAGACAATTAACATCCTCTGCTGTTAAACGAAACCTCAAATTCTCCTTATTAGCCTCTAGGTCTGGAGTTATTATCGAACTCCAGCGAAAATGTGCGCCAAATTTCTCTACTGCAAGATGCCTCAAGGCTAAAATCTCATCCTTATTTATAGTCATTGCAGTCGTTTTAAGAAAAACATCAATGCCTTTTTTTCTTAAGAGCCTGACTGCCTCTGAGACTCTTTTATATGTACCAGGCCTTTGAGTAAACCAATCAAAAACCTCTTGCTTCCTAGTATGAAAAGATACATCAATCTTATTTAGACCCAACTCTTTTAACCTGTCTGCATCAGCTTCTTCAATCAAAGTCGCATTGGTCAAAAGTACGGTATTAAATCCCTTATTCTTAGCATATCTTAAAATATCAAATATATCCTTTCGCAGGAAAGGCTCTCCTCCTGTAAAACCTAAATTTAGACATCCTGCCTCTGCCAACTGATCAAGAATAGAAAAGACCTCCTGGGTTTGTAATTCTTTTCTATTCTCGCCATCGCACACATAGCAGTGTCGGCATTTAAGGTTACACCTATAGGTAAGTTCAAACATTGCCTTAAGAGGAAAGGCCTTGTTCCTTGCCTTCTTGATTAATCTTGCTTGAAATTTATCGTAATCACCTTGGTTTATCATGTTTCTTTCACTGATTAGTCTCTATCTGCCGTAACCTCATTCTATATCAACGACAGATAGATGCTAGGATGAGGAAGGCGATGTAAGAGCTCTTTATTGATCTAGGCGGATTAATCTGTATTGATCTGTACCTACAGCGGATAGACATGTATAATCAAGTTGCACTATTTAAGTGGCAAGCGCATCACGGGATTGATCCGATAATGCGTTGCATGAAGCATCAATTGGACATAGACCAGCGCATCTATTTACAGTGGTTCCTTTATAACCGCCGTTGATTGTACAGCAACTTAAGACTGCCTGCTCAGGCTGTAACTTTACCTTGGCAATCTCTGGGCTCTTGTAGGGTTTCTTTTTTATCTCGGGTTTCGGGTTTAGGTTTTCGGTTTTCGGTTTAATTCTGGCCTTGCGAATAAGCCCTGCCTCAGAAAGATCTTTCAAGAATCCCAACACTTCTCGCTCTATTACCTCGAACTGACCTTGATACTCTGACTTTATTGTCTCCTGGATATCCCAGGTCGAATTATCACCATCCAGAAGCTGCCAAATCCTTGAACCAGTCTCATTGGAAATTGAATAGATATACTGCATGTCATCAGCGCTTCTACATAAAGGCATAATCACTACCTCATCCAAAATATGTCTGCTTACCCAGGAATCTTGCTCTTTTACATAAACTTCATCTAACTTAAGCATTTGTTCACCTCCCTTTAAATTTTTTACTTTTTAACTAAAACCTCTTCCATCCTCTGCGCCTCTTTATGCGCAAGTTCGCAGAAAAACTCAACCGGAGCCTCCATATCAACATTCTCTGCTAAGGCCCTGCCCGGACACTGCCGACAGAGATAACTTATATTGCAATTTCGACATTTGCTGTTAGTCTTGAATTTAAGTCCGGAAAGATTTTCATAAATTCTTGCAAAGCCTCTTAAGAATTTTTCTTTCTTCAAGTCGCTGTAGGCCTCTCTGATAAATAAACAAAGTCTCATCTTACCGTAAGCGTCAATATTAAAATAACTCAAGCCGCAAGGAAATAGATAGCCATCTTTTAAGCGTGAATTATCTTTGTGATGCAGGAATTCTTCTCGGCAGAGTGAAAACATATCCTCATCAGAATGCACTATATTTAATGTCTCTTCAGGACTAAGCCTAAGAGCACACGGCCTCTTTGAACCATCCATTGCAGGATCAAGTGAAAGGTTACAGCGGAAGTATTTTTTGCCTAATAAATCTTGTGAGAACTCTTCTATCTTCAAAATCTGATCGTAATTTATCTTCATGCCATTACATTTAAGAACAAGAGGCAGATTCTTATCTTTAATCAACTCTATTGCCTTCATCACTTTTGAAAAAGAACCTTTAACTTGGGTTATTTGTTCATACACATCTTGGGTTATTCCGTTTAATGTAATCTCGATAGAATAGGGAGGAAGTTTAACTAAGTAATCTAGAATCTCCTCGCTTATAAGAGTACCGTTTGTGAATATGCTGACTAAAAAGCCTTTGTTTCTGGCATAAGTATAGATATCCAAAAAATCTTCTCTTAAAAAAGGTTCTCCTCCGCTAAAGTAAAGAAAAAGGCAGCCTGCCTCATAGAGCTGATCTATAATAGATATTATTTGGCTAAATTTAAGTTCCTCAGTGTTTTCTTCAGGGACAATAAAACAATGTTGGCAGGCTAGATTACAGCGGTATGTAACATCAATCTGCCCGGCAAGCGGACGGCCGCGGGGTAGGAGCTTTGCTTCAAGCTGCTGGATATAATTGTCTTTTTCTTTGGTCTTTATGAGATGAGGCTTCACGTTTGGTCTAGGTGTCTATAAATTATATTTTTTTATCAGGGGAGAAAACAACTCTTTAAAATTGATATTTTAAGCTTTCGATTCTATTATACCATTTTTTGAGGAGACAACTAAATAATATTGAGCATTTTCTAATGCCTTACTTGCGTATAAGCCCAAGGTCTCCCATTGCCTTTATCAAGGTCTCTGCGCAAATTCTATTGCCGAGTCCGTTAAAATGTCCGGCAAAAGGACTGGGCTCTTCTAGCCTTAAGCCAAGACCCTTTTCCTCACTTTCTCCTATTAACTTCGGCACAGCCTCAATAAATTCAATATTATTTTTCTTAAAGATTCTCCTAAAGTGTTTAAAATAAGGTTGCCTATTATCAACAGAAAAGGCAACTATTGGAGTATTACCAACTCTCTGTTTCATCTTTGCTATTATGCTGTTAGTAGTAAAGACTGCTCTTTTAAAAGGAACAAAATCCAATTCTTTTTTACTGATATCTTCCTCAACGCTATGCAGTAAGCCTTTTTTGGCCAGAATTGCAAGAATTCTATCTATCCTGTTGAATGATAGATAAAAAAGATTTGAATGAAGGCAAAGGAATACCCTAATATTTCCCAGGGACCTGGGAAAGCGATACTCGATTTTTCCCTCTCTTAAATAAGGTCGCATCATGAGATGGTTGTTATAAAAACTCCTGCTTTCAAGTTCCCAGGAATTATTAACAAAATCATTATCACAGACCTGGAGCATAACTAAATCAGGCTTAATCTCATCGAAGAATTTATCGAGTATAAGGTATTCCTGGAGAGTACCATATCCGCCTGCGCCATAGGCAAATATTTCAGCATCCAGACTATCTGCAAGGACTGTATAATACATATGTTCTTCACTAAGCACACAGCCATGGGTAAAAGAATCCCCAATAAAAAAGATTTTATATTTTTCGCTTTCTGGATCTCCGAAGATCTGCTTGCCTTTCCAGCCAAGTTTCGAATCATAAAAGGATTCCACCAACATATAAAATTTATGTTCTCCCTGGAAAAAATAATATGTCCTAACTATAACCTCTAAGGTTAGAAATAGAAAAAGCAGCGTAAGACAAACAAGCGAAATATCAGCTAGGAACTTATTTCTGCGTGCTTTTAGATAATTAACAACAAAGGTAAAAAGCATAATAAATACTATAAGCAAAGCTGACAAAGAGAAAAAATAAAAGAAGAGCCGATTAGCTGTCCTTAAATAATGCTCTAATGGCCGCCTGGCCTGACCTACAATGATTTTATTCAAGAATTCAATCGACTCGCCCTTATACATCGCTTCAATGAGCCTGTGTCCGAAAAACCCATAAAAAAGAGAGCCGACTGCCAGGAAAAAAAGAATAGAATAAATAGCTATTAGGGACAGTTTATTTTCTTTAGGTAATAGTTTCATAAATTGATAAGGGATAAAACTTAATTAACATCAATATTATAACGCATTTATAAATATATTAAATAATTTTTTAATCAGCTCTTTTTGAATCAAGGCAGGCGCTCAGATATAATCTAGGGAGCGCAACTGTAGTAATTAAAATAGGTTATAACGATTATTATCTTTCAACAATTATCTTTTAATTGCAAGATCTTATGCTAAAATTATAGGTATTATATGAGTAATAAAGATATCACATTAATAAATTTTATTGACGGCATAGATGCACACCTCAGTCTTCCCTTAGGCTGTCTTTCCTTGATAGCATCCCTTTCAAAGAATAATTTTACTGTTGACTTCCGCGATTACCAACTCTTTAAACCAAGAAAAAAACACACACTGAAAGATATGGCTTCTTTTTTTAAAAATGCGGCGGATATTATCGCTATAAGCTGTTTTTCGTATATGTTGCCTTATGTTATAGAGATTGTCCAGATTATAAAAAAAGAGACCCCTGAAAAAATAATAATATTAGGTGGCATTGGGCCAAGCCTAGTGGCAGGAAAAATACTAGATAATTTCCCTTGCATAGATATTATCGTTATTGGCGATGGTACAGAAACCTTACCGGAATTATTAAAAGTAATTAAACACAACAAAAATTACTTATCAGTAAAAGGAATCGGCTTTAGATTAGGCCCCTCTGTCATATTTACCCCAAAAAGGACGCATTCTCACATTATGTCTGATAGCTTTATTGAGGCATACAAAAATATAAATCTTAAATCTTATAAGAAAATTATGATATTAACTGGGCAGGGATGTCCTTTTAGATGTAGTTTCTGTTGTATCCCAGAATATTTTAAGCAACATGAAAAACGTAACCTAAACATAGTTAAAGACGAAATTTTATATCTATCCAAACAGAAAAATTGCCCGAAGATATTATATCTTCGAGATGACACATTCTTATCAGATAAATCAAGGCTATATGATTTTTTGAGTTTTTCTGGGCAGATGAGATTCAAAAGGAAAATAGAATTCCGCTGCTATGGAAGAATCAACTTTATGAGTGAAAAAATAATAAAAGATCTATCCAGGAATAACTTCGGCGCAATTGCTTACGGAATTGAATCTGGCTCAAATGTTATACTTAAAAAGATCAAAAAAAGATTCACAATAGAAGAGGCAACAAGAATTTTACTACTTTCAAAAAAATACTTTAAAGAAGTACGTACAAGTTTTATTTACGGATTCCCTTTTGAAAGCAAAAATGATTTCCTGGATACTATTACGTATATAGCCTACCTGCAATCTATGAAAATAAAATTGCAACTTTACCTCTTATGCCCATTACCGAATACACAGATTTATAATTATTATAAAAAAATATTGAGATTTTCTGAGGCCGCAATCCCGGATTCAAGCCCTCTTCTAATAAATACAAAAGATATGAAAGGGCTTATCATTAAATACCCGGATATCTTTTCCACATATTATCATTATAAATCTCCTGCATTAAAAGATAAGTTTAAAATAATAAAAAGATTATCTTGCCCGCGAGCCAATTAGAGCTTGACTTAAAAATGAAGATTAGTTAAGATTAGCTCTTGAGATTAATTGAGGGAAGGATTAAATTATGTTAAAACAATTAAGACATAAAAAAACTGCAAAGAAAATATTTCTTTTTCTGGCAGTAATTATCGTACCGGCCTTCGTGCTCTGGGGTTCAGGCTCGCTCATTCGTGATAAGATGAACCCTTCTCACGCAGGTGAGATTTTCGGCAGGAAAATCTCTGTTGATGATTTTCGCGAGGCCTTTATTGCTGTGCGCACTCAGGCGCTTATACGTTTTGGCGATAATTTCTCCCAGGTTGAACCAATGCTTAATCTGCAAGAGCGCACCTGGGAAAGACTAATATTACTGCATGAGGTCCGCAAGGAAAAAATAAAGGTCTCAAACGAAGATATAGTAAAGACAATTTCCGAATATCCCTTTTTTCAAAAAGACGGAAAATTCAATAATGAGATATATCAACAGGTCCTACTCTATGGCCTGCGTATTAAGACATCTGATTTTGAACGCCATATTCGAGAGTCTCTAGAAATCGAAGGATTACTCAAAGAAAAGACAAAAAAAGTAACTGTAAATGATGCAGATTTAATGCGTGAATTTAAAAAAGAGAATGAAGAAATTAAGGTGGCCTACGTCACGTTTAATAATGAGGCCTTCAAGAAAGGAATAAATATTAGTGATTCAGAGGCAAATAATTATTTTAAAACAAATAAAGGCGATTTTTACACCCAGTCTCAAATCAACATCGAATATATCGGAATCACTATTGATCAAGAAGAAAATCAAGAGAAGAAAACACAAAAACGTGAACTCATGCTTTCAATATTAGAGCAAACCAAAGAAAGCGATCTTCTCTCTCTAAGTAAAGAACATTCACTGTCTTATAATAAGACTGGGCTATTCAGTATTGACCAACCAATACCAGATATTGGTTGGTCGCTGGAATTCCTTAATGCCATCTCTAGTCTTAAACCTGGAGAAATTAGTGAGGTCATCGAAACAACTCAAGGCTACTATATAGCAGAATTAATCGAAATAAAAGAACCCTATCTGCCTGAGTTCCAAGAGGCAAAAGATAAGGTTATGGATGTCCTTAAAATAAGGCAGAGCAAAGAACTCGCGCTAAAAAAGGCCTATGAAATTAAAGATCTCCTAGAGAAGAAATTAGAAGAAAATCCCAAGCTAGAATTTAAACGGCTTATTAATGATCTTGATCTTGATTTGCTCCAGACGCCATTTTTTAAACACGGAGGCTATCTGGAAAACATAGGTATTTCGGATGAATTTTCAAAGGCTGCTTTTTCTTTGGCCGATAGTCCCAAAAGGTTAGCCATTGCAAGCAGCCCCAAGGCAAGCTATGTAATAAGATTAGTTGAGTTTAAAGGTGCAGATGAGAAAAAATTTAAAAAGGAAGAATATCACGATAGATTAATAGCGCAAAAAGAACAAGAATCTTTTTATAATTTCTTGCAGGAATTAAAACAAAGAGCTAAGCTTAAAACTAATCTTAGCTCTTCTAAAAAGCTTATCCAACAATAATAACAGTTAAAACAATCCCCTCCTAAGGTATTAAAGACTTAATCCTCGACCTTAATTGCTTCAACCGGACATTGACTTGCAACTTCTTTCAAATCGCAACTTGAACATTCATGCCTTAATACCTGAGCAATATTATCATCTCCCATCTTAAAAACATCCGGACAACTTTGTTCGCACAGGCCACAACCTACACAAGTCTCAGCATCAACAACAATCTTCATTTAACCCCCCATTCTTTTGTCCGTAAGGACTTAAAAAAATAATAGAAGATATTCTATCAGAGAGCCTTAAACTGTCAAGACTTTTGCAGGTTAAGCTTTTCTAAGGCCGTCTCTAATACTTCAACAACACTGATTGCCTGCATACACGGCGCCTGGGCATCCTTGGCCCTGCATTGAGCAAATCTTTTAGTAGAAAGACAAGGCGCACAGGGTGGCAGGCTTTTTGCGATTATTACTTCCTGAGAATGAAAAAAAGGATAATAGCTACCTGTAGCAGTAGGGCCATAAACACCGATAGAGGGAATCTTCATACAACTTGCAATATGAAGTAAGCTCGAATCAGAAGAAATAAATAATTTGCTCATTCTTATAAGTGCCATGCTCATCTTTAAACTGCATTGATTAATAGCTGAAATAGCCAAGCCGGATATCTCTCTAGCTGCCTTTTTACTGAAAGGATCATCAGTCTCCTTACCTAATATGAGTACTTTCACTCTATTAAAACTGCTCAAGGCTTTCATCAGTTCCTTCCACTTCTGGATGGGCCAACATTTCAAAGACCAATTTGAAAGAGGTGATATTGTTATCAGCGTATCTGTATTGCCTATTCCGTTCTTTTTAAAAAAGGAATCGGCAAAATCTAATTCTTGCTTTCTAAATTTAAAATTAAATTCGGGTTTATCTTTAACTGAAACGCCGTGAGAACGCAAAAGATTGAGATATCCTAAAACTATATGCAACCGCTCACCTGAAGAATCATAAACATCTTCTCTCTTCAGCCTCCAGACGCAAGGAATGCGGGCAAAAACAAAGAAAAGACTCTTTTTAAGAACAACTGCAAGATCAAATCTCTCACCTCTTAATATCTTTATTAAACGCAGGCGTCCAATTATACCTTTATCCTCTGTATGTTTATCAAAAGTAATAATCCTGTCTATTCCGGGATAATTTTCAACTAACTCTCTTGCCCGAGAAGAAGTCAGAAAACTGATGCGTGCCGCAGGGAATGCCGATTCCAATGGCGCAATCACTGTTAAATTATAACAGACGTCACCAATATTGGAGTGCCCAATTATGAGAATATTCTTAAACATGGCAATAACCTTGGCTCTAAGGGATATAGGTGATTATTTCTTGATAGGACCCTGTGCCTTCTCTTGTGAGTAATTGATTGCACGTATGGGATAAGGTATATTTATACCTTCTTTTGCGTAGCGTTCGTGAAGCCTTTTTATGAATTCATGCTTTATAAGATAATTATCTACAAATTCTTTGCAGCGCAATATAACCGTAAAATCTATGCTAAAATCATTAAATGTGTGATATCTGATGAATGGTTTAAACTCAGGCACTCCGCCTTTGACCTTCTTCATTATCTCCTCACCAACTTCCATCGTTACCTTTTCTACGTGCTTTAGATCTGATTCATAATGAACGCCAACTTGAACTAGGACAGCCATTTCCTGATCAGGGTAATAATAATTAACTATCTTGGAATTAACTAGAGTTTTATTCGGCATAACCACTATATTATTCGGAAGCATCCTCACCCAAGTAGAGCGCCAGCCGATTTTTTGCACATAGCCTTCTTCTCCGGAGTCAAGTTTAATGAACTGACCTACCTTAATAGATTTATCAATAACGATTTGAATTCCCGAAAAGAAGTTTTCTAAAGTAGGCTGTAAGGCCAAGGCTACTGCCAAAGAACCTATGCCTAGAGAAGCTAATACAGGCGTAATAGATACACCGAAGCTGTCCAATAATATCAATAGGCCCAGCGCTAAAACAATAATCCTGACAAATGTCTGGGCTACACCCCCGGAAGTCTTCAAGATGTTTATTTTTGAAGAATATGCCTGGATAAGATTTCTAAGAAGTCTATCCAGAAACAAGACAATGGCAACTACGGTTGTGGCCTTAAATGCAATCACAAAGCCTTGCGTTAATTCTTGCTCTAAGGCAAGCGGCGCAACCTTCTCCACAATAACTGCACCACTTACAAATATCAAAAGCAGGAGCGGAAAATCGAGTGCATTTAAAAATACATCATCCAGCTCCGAAGCTGTCCTGCCTGCTAACTGCTGCATTCTAGCATAAGCTATCTTCTTAAGAATAAGTAGCAAGCTGACCCAGATAAAATAGATAACAGGAGCAAGTATCCAGGGCGAAATTTCAATATTAAAAAAACTTAAATCCTGCATAAAAAGTTCTCCTTGTTAAAAGTTTTATAGGCGGGAAGAGACTAATCTTTTAATTGATATCTTTCGATATTGGCATTAGCAATTGCCTGAACCTTGGCTGTTTCATCAGTAGACTTTAATATATGTTTAAACCTGCCTTGTAGCTTCATATATTCTTCTACTGGCTTTGGGGCAGTAAGCCTTTTTTTACCAGTCAATTTTCCATTCTCAAATTCAACCAAAGGATAAAGGCCAGTTTCAACTGCAAGTTTTGCGATTTCATATGTCGCGCCTGGCTCATGACGCCAACCTAAAGGACAAGGCACATGAATCTGAATATATTTAGGTCCAGTTATAGTTTTTGCCTTCTTAATCTTACGAGTCAAATCTGCAGGGTATCCTATAGAGGCAGTAGCGACATAAGGAATTCCATGAGCAACAGCAATTTCTAAGACGTTCTTTTTTGGTTTAGGATTGCCAAAGGACTCTTTACCTGGAGGGCTGGTTGTAGTATTACTATCAAATGGTGTCAGGCCACTGCGTTGTATACCGGTGTTCATGTAGGCCTCATTGTCATAGCAGATACTTAAGATATCATGGCCTCTCTCCCACATACCTGAAAGTGCCTGCAGGCCGATATCTGCTGTTCCTCCGTCTCCGGCCTGGCTGATTACAGTCGTGCCTTCTTTTTTGCCTAAATATATTAATGCTGCCTCAATGCCGCTGGAGACTGCAGCAGCATTCTCGAATAGAGAATGTATCCAAGGAACATTCCAGCAGCTCTGGGGATAAGCAGTGGAGAATACTTCCAGACATCCTGTATTATTAGCAATAATAGTATTCTCACCTGTGGCCTCAACAACTAAACGCGCTGCTATTGCCTGGCCGCATCCAGCACAAGCAGAATGTCCTGAAGTAAATAAGGCTTTACTCATTCTTAGAATCTTCCTTTAGTAAATCTCCCTTTATGCCGATAAACTGACAGGGATTTGGACTTTCGATTAATCTATCGAAAATCTCTCGTATATCGCGCTTTTTAATATCTCTACCACCCAATCCAATAACAAAACCGCCAATATTGCGTTTGGTTTCTTTAGGAAGAACTGAGGTTATATCTGCATACAATGGCCCGGTTGCTCCCAGAGAAATAGATTTTTCAACTACGCCTATATTGGGAATTTTAGCCAGGCAATCACAAATAGCCTTAGCTGGAAAAGGCCGGTAGGTAATCAGTTTTAGGACGCCTACTTTTTTACCTTCGGCTCTTAAATCATCAACAGTATCTTTAATCGTGCCTATTAGTGAACCCTTGGCCACAAGAACTACCTCAGCATCTTCACATCTGTAGGCCTGCAGTAATCCACCGCTTTCTCTGCCAAATACCTTCTTAAATCCTTTGGCAATTTCCGGGATTATCTCTAAGGTATCTGAGAGTGTTTTAGCAATGGCAAAACGTGTCTCCATATAATAATCAGGAGTAGCCAAAAATCCTAAGGTCATAGGATTCTCTACATCTAATTTATAGGACGGATTATAAGCGGGCAGGAATTTATCCACATCTTTCTGGCTGGGTAGATCTGCAACCTCAAGGCCATGGGTTAAAATGTAACCATCCATATTCACCATAACTGGCAAATAAACGCGGCTATCCTCACTCAATCGGTATGCCTGGATATGTAGATCTATAACATCCTGTATATCCTCTGCCCAGAACTGAATCCAACCGCTGTCACGCACAGTTACTGCATCCTGGTGGTCATTCCAAATATTTATAGGCGCAGACACTGAACGGTTAGCACAAGTCAATACTAAAGGTAGACGCATACCAGCAATGTTAAACAATACCTCAGCCATCAAAAGCAGACCTTGAGAGCTAGTCGCAGTAAAGGCTCGTGCACCTGTAGCGCTGGCACCTAAAACTAAACTAGCCGCTGAATGTTCGCTCTCGACATTAATAAATTGGGCTTTTAAATCTCCGTCAGCAACCATCTGCGCTAAGCCTTCGACAATATGTGTCTGGGGTGTAATCGGATATGCAGATATAACACCTGGTCTGCACAATTTTACGCTTTCAGCGACTGCCTGTGAACCCTCCAGGAACTGCCTCATCAGAGTTTCTCCGCCTCCTTAACCATAATAATGTCTTTCTTAGGACAGATTGCTACGCAGTTTCCGCAACCCTTGCAATAATTATAATCACAAATAAAAGTATTCTTTTCCTTACCTGTAATACAGCCTTCAGGACAAATCATCACACACATCCTGCAGGCAATACAATTTTTTTTGAGAAATTTCGGTTTTTTTTCTGTGCGCCAAGCACCTGTCTTATGCCTTAGGCCTGAGCCAGCTTTACTTACTCTTGGACCAAACATCAATTCTCCTTACCTAAAATAGTAGTTGCAATTCAGGAATTGTTCTTTATGTATTCAAAACCTTTTTTGGCAGCAGCAATATTTACTTCGGCTAACTTGTCGCTAAAACGTTTATTTATTGCTTCAATTAAAGACTCTAATTTAAATTCACCCGAGGCAGCAGCAAAGGCTCCTAAAAGTGTAGTATTGACAATAGGCCTTCCTATAGTCTCCCTGGCAATATTGTTTGCCGGCACAAAGAAGACCTTCTGATCATCCTTTATCTCTTTAATCTCGTATTTTTCTTGCTCATTAATGACGGCTATACCGCCGGGCTTAAATCCTGTAAAACAATTAAATCCGCGCATTAAAGTAGCATCTGCAATAATTAAAAAGTCTGGCTCATAAACCTGAGAGCGCAAGCGTACCTTCTTTTCATCTACGCGCACAAAGGCATTCATCGGCGCCCCCATCCTTGCAGCACCAAAATGAGGAAATGCATAGGGAAATTTGCCTTCAGCAAAATAGGCATGACCTAGGATTGTGGCAGTAGTTATTGCACCTTGGCCGGCACGGGCATGAATACGTATTTCTTTCATTATATCTCTCTATGGGTTAAGATAAAAATCAGACGGGCACTAAACTTAGCACAATGTTATTAATATAGGGGTGCCTGCCTCTTTTGTCAAGAAAAAAACTATTATTTAAGGCTTATCGCTTTAAATAATTCAAACAGACGACTCAAAGGTTCATACCAGCGCGAAAGCCTGCCTAAGCCACCCTTTAACCTCATCTTGCCTTGCGTAATTGCAACAAAGGGATCGAGTTGGCCTTGAAATATCAATCTCCAGACCTCTTGTGGTGCTGAGATTACAAAAGGTGTATTATCATCAAACTCTAGGCCCTTGACCTTGCCCTGTTCAAAATGAAATTTATAGACTTCATCTTCTCCTTCAACCTTCATAGCAAGCCCTAAGGTCAAATCCAGCTCCTTACCTTTCTTTAAGATAAATTCGTCATTCTTTACTAGATCTAGGATTGCCTCTATGTGCTCTCTAGTAAACATATCATACCTAGATTTTGACTTAGGGGGTGATAATGTCTGTTTAAGCTGCTGGTTGAGAAGATTCAAATTCTCTTTTTTAAAAAGTCTAGCAACTGCGGCTGTTCTCACAGCCTCTTCTAATTCTTCAATCAGATAAAATGCCTCATCAAAACTCTCATGCATACAAACAACTCCGTGATTTTTAATAACCACGATATTGCTAAGCCTTAATACCTCAATTACATCTTGAGGCTGGCTTATATTAGGCGTAGCCTGTTTGACTTGAGGCACTTTACCTAAAAACAATTTACTCTCAAAGGTTATATTCTCTAAGCTATCATTAACTGAATAATAGGCATTAATTAAAGGTGGATGACAATGGATTACTGTTTTAAATTTAAAATTTTTATAAATTAAACTATGCAAAGAAAATTCTGTAGTCAAGGCCTTATCCTCGATACTTCGAGCCTGAGTAAGGTTAACCTTCAAAATATCCTTTTCTTTAAGTTGGCCTAGACAGCAGCCGCTTGCGGTTATTAAAATTAAATCACTACCCAGGCTTGCGCTTAAGTTACCGCCCTTAGCTACCACCAGACGCAAATCATACAGCCTTTTGCCTATTTTGATGATCTCTTGCCTTAACTGCTGTTCTTCTCTTCTCATTTACTTTCTATGCTATTTTTTGCCATTTTGACGACCAACTTAGAGGTAAACATTAATTAATTTAGAACGATTTAGTCCAGAATAGGAAGGCATCAAGGCTGATTAAGAAAGAGAAAATCTCTCCTTCAGACGCCTTGAGGTTTGACAAAGTAGCTTCAATATTAACTCGCAATCTCCGCCAGATAATGAACCCATACCGCAACTGGGAGTAATAAGTGAGCTGTTGATAAGCTCCTTCTTATCCAATCCCTTAGCTTCTAAACTAGTCAGGCCTTCTTCGAATTTAGCAACTAGATCCTCGCTGCTAATATTAGAGTTAAATTCCGATGTCGGAACAATACCCCAGGCAATTGCGCCGCCCTTTCCTAAGAAGTCTTTTAGCTCTCTAGGATAAAGACTAAAGCGCTCAAAATAAGAAAAGGCATCAAAACTTATAATATCAATATCTGTCTCTAATAGAAGTGACCAGTCTGTATTAGAGCAACAGTGCAAGCCGATTAGACACTCTGGCTCTTCTATGGTCTGGATAAGACGGTTTATAATTTCAACCACATCCTTGCGGTTAACAGGAGTAAAACCTGAACCAAAACAGGCAAGATAGGGCTCATCAATAAAAATGATGCCACGTCTTTTCAGCCGCTTAAATTCCCTTATCTGCCAGGCTGCCTTCATTGCCAGCCCTGAAACTACGGCATCCAAGAGTTGTGCATCAAAAAGCAGGCTGTTGCCATCTGGGGCCTTAATCTGCGAGGCAAGGGTAAATGGACCGGTGATCTGACCCTTGATAAATTCAACATCCGGATTTTTCTTTTTTAGATAATCTAGAAACTCAACTAAGCCTGCTGCATACTCATTACTAATAGAAAAAAAATCTAAGTCTTTCTTTATTATCGCTTCAAAAACATGCTCCAGGTTGCGGTTATAACCATCACTAAGTACGATTGATTTATCTTTTATATTCAAAAAACTTAAATTCTCGATAAATTGAAATAGCATACCTTCTCGGAAGTCTCTTTTTGGCAATTGAGGCCAAAAAGGAATCTCAAGACCAGCGCCAAACACAGCCTCGACTGCCTCTTGGGGGCTGATAAAGGGAAGACTTCCAATAGCAGAAGCTGAACACTTAGGATAAAAATCTAACTTGGCTTTTTTCATTTGCGCTAATAAATTATGAACCTAGCCCTAATCTAAATCGGGTGGAAAGACATGATCCATATACTCGATTGTAAGATCTTTATCAATTAAAACAAAGGTCGGTACTGCAAAGATAAAATAAGAAAAGGCCACTTTATTCTTCTCATCAAGCAATGTGTAAACATCATAGTTGTTTTTCGCAAGAAATTCCTTAACCCTGTCTTTAGGTTCGCCGATATTGATAGTTACTATCTTATAATCTGATTTTTTCTGATTTATTTCTTTTAAGGCCTGGCGACAATGAAAACACCATGTTGCCCAGAAGAAAAGAAGCACCTTCTGTTTACCTTTAAAATCAGAAAGAGTAAAATCTTGACCATTCATATCTCCTAATGTGAAATCAGGTGCAGCAACTGTATCTGCATAACCTATTTTAATTAAGGGTAGAGACAGGAAAAAAATAACAAAAAATAAGATTTGGGCTTTTTTCATTATAGGTTTATTTATCTCCTTCATAGTAAGAAGCCGGCAGTTATTAAAAAATATTCTCCCCCGACTATTAATATAAGACCGCCTGCTTTTTTCAATCTTTCATTCCAGAGGCCGGACTTAGGTAAGGAATACAGGATACTACCAAAGGTGCCGGCAAGGATCAATAAAGAACTCATGCCCAGGGCAAAACAAGAAAGCAAACTAATTCCTAAAAAAATACTCCTTTCTTTTGCTATAGACGCGAGAATCGCTCCCAGAAATGCTACAGCACAAGGACTAACAACTACACCTGAAAGTAGGCCTAACAGAAATATCCCAATCAGACCTCTGGCTGCAGATAGTTTATTGGCCATATTGCCAAAGAAGGCAATATTCTTAGAGGGAAAATTTATAACTCCAAGTAGGCTTAGTCCTAATAATATATAGATATTAGCAATAAGTAAATAAAAATAGGCACTTTGAGTAAAGGTGCCAAAGACCTTTCCGCTCAATGCTGCTAGAGTGCCTAAAACAGAAAAGGCAAAGGCCAACCCAATCGCATAGACCAGACTAAGGTAAAAACCTCTTATCTTAGAAGAAGAGCCTTTTGCTCCGATATAGGAAAGGGTAATAGGGATAAAAGGATAAATACAGGGAGAAAAACTTACTAGCACCCCATAAAAAAATACGGTTATGAAACTAAGAGGATTTAGAGATACTTGCATCTAGCCACCGACGGTAACGTGGAATAATCTTCTCTAGAGAAAGAGAAATTACTTCCGGTGTATCATAAGGGTGTAACTTAGTTACCAGTTTAGAGATCTTCGAAAATAATTGTTTCTTAGTTTTGATAATCAAAAGTGATTCAGAAGCCCTATCAATCTTACCCTGCCACCAGAAGAAAGATTCCAAGCTGTTTATAATGTTTACGCAGGCAGCAAGTCTTTCCTTAAGCAGGGCGCGAGCTATCTTTTTAGCATGCCTTTTGTCTGGCACTGTTACGAAAATAAGGCTGTATTTACTCATTGTCTCATCCTTTATTTTAGCTAACACTATTTAAGACGTTTAATCAGTCCTGCTATACGTTTTCCCTGACGCAAACACCCCTTTTGACTGCGGCTATCAGGCTTATTAATTGCAACTGTTCCATAGTGATCACCAGAAGGATCACCTTGAATAATCATCCCGTGTATGAGCATGGCATGTAATATATCCAGGATTGTAGTTTCGTTGCCACCACCAATGTTAGCTGCAGAGGAAAATGCTGCTCCTATCTTAGCATCGAGCTTGCCATGAAATCTAACAGTTTCATCCAGTAGGCTCTTTATCTGTGCTGCCATAGAACCATAGTAAGTCGGCGAACCTATAATTATCGCATCATAATCAAAAAGCATTTCTGGCTTTACCTCGTTAATCTTTTTTATATCTACCTCAATCCCTTCTTCTTTTATTCCTGCTGCAATCTCTTGGGCCATCTTAGCCGTATTACCAGAACGGGAATAATAAATTATCAATGCCTTAGACATTTATCCACCTCTTATCTACATCTTAAACTAGTAGCATCAGGGCCATCATCCGCCCTGCTTTTTTACCTTCCTTCCTATAAGAAAAAAACTCTTTCCCTTTACAGCAAGTGCATATTTCAGAATCAATGATGTTTTCTGGTTGCACCCCAGCCTCTATAATCTGCCTTTTATTTTCAGCCGCCAAGTCCAAAAACGATTTATCATTTTTCTCTCTGACGCTATCTTTAAAGAATTTAGCTACCTCAGGACCTACCTCATAACAACAACTGCGAATTGCAGGACTAAAGGTAACGATTAAATCCTTACTGGCGGATTGGAAGCGAACAGATAAAAGCTGAATCAGATTTTTGCAAATCTCCTGCAGGGTTCCCCGCCAACCTGCGTGCGCTAAACCTATTACTCTCTTGCGAGGATCCAAAAAATAAACTGCCAGACAATCTGCGATAAAAACAGCTAAAGCTAAATTCTTTAGACTACTGATCAGGCCATCAGCGCATACTAGTCTATGCCCGCTTGTTTGCCTCAACCTGAAATCATCAACACAAACTACATCAGAAGAATGCTCTTGCTCAAAATGGACTACTCTTGAAGAATCTAAATTTAATTTTTCAAGCAGGCTCTGGCGATTCAAGATAGCTTGCTTTGAGAATCTATAGTCTTTTCTCTCGGCCGTAAATAAACCAATAACGCCGTTGTCTTTAAAGCATCTAAATTGATATCCGCCATCTATTTCTTCTAAAATCTTATCTCTGGAGGAAAAATTAGGCCCCGTCTGCTTCATCTTTTATGGCCTTAATATTATGCGTACTAATTAATTTATCGCCGAATCTATCCAAGCGTAACTGGGCATCGTCGAATTTCTGTTTGGCATTGCGAATATGGCCGCCTAGTACAGAAAATTCTCCTTTAAACTTAGAGAATTCGCCAGTTACCTTGCCTAATTCTCTCATAATCTTTACGATATTGCGCTGGATGGTTAGTCCTTTTAGACCATGACATATTGCCTGCAGATATGCGTAAAAGGTATTCGGCGAGACAGGTATTACTTTTTTTGCTTTAGCAAAATTGCTGATTGTAGAATCGCGTGTAATCTCAGAAAAGAGTGACTCAGCAGGAACATACATCAGGCCAAAATCAAATGTCTTCTCATCAGGGAGTATATACTTGGAAGATATCTCGGTTATTCTGTTCTTTACATCTCTGATGAAGAAGCGCATAAATTGCTTCTTCTCATTTTCGTTTTCAGCATTGTGCATGCGCTTAAAATTCTCATATGGGAATTTTGCATCAATACTTAGGATATTATCTCCAATAAAAATAGCAGCATCTACGGTCTCACCTGAATCAAATGTATGCTGGAGCTTATAATGCTCTTTGGGCAACACCTGAGATAAGATATTCCCGAGCATGGTCTCGCCCAATTCACCTCTAAATTTAGGGGCGCGCAATAGATGCTCCAGACTACTTATGTCGCGACCTATCTCATATATCTGTTTATTCGTCTCTTCCAGTTTACCTAAAGATTCCCTGACATTACCAAAAATCTCTGTTGCACTGTCAAGCCGATCACCCACAGTCCGATGTGTATCTGAAATTGTATGACTGACTTCCTTAATACGTTCATTAAGCTGTGATGTCAAAGAATTCAACTGTTTATTCACCCCGCTCATTATTGAATCAAGGCGAGTATTCATCGTATTTGTATTTTTTATCATTAAAAATACAGCGATTGCTAAAACGACAACAAAAAATCCTACACCTATCAAAATATTCATAGTCTATCCTTAACTTACCAAAACCAAGAGGCAAAACTAATAATCTCGTATCTATACTACAATTTCACTTCAATAAGCGTCTCAGTCTCGACGACTCCCCGCAGACCGCGAATCCTCTCTACCACTACTGAAGCCAGAGTCTTTAAATCCACACCTTCAACATGGCAAACTGCATCCCAGGCCCCAAAAACTCCAGTAACGTCATTAACGCCGGGCACCTTTCTTATCCCTTCGATCGCCTGCTTCTCTTCTCCCGGAGCAAGTTTTACTAGAACCATTCCTTTTGCAGACATGGCAACCCTCCTTTTGCTAAATCTATCTTTTCCCTTTACTCTTTTGCCTGAAGATTTCATAGCAAAAAATGGCTGTGGCCGTTGCTACATTAAAAGACAGCCGCGTACCAGGCATGGGAAGAGTAAGGCCTAAATCAATATGATTAGCTACACCTGGACGAATGCCTTTTCCTTCTGAACCGATAACTATTGCCAGTGGAAACGGCAACTCCATATCTAACAAATCCTTGCCTGCTTCAGTTACAGCACCCGCAACCCAATAACCACTTTTTTTTACAAGCTCAATGGCAACTGAAAGATTAGAAACTTGTGCTACAGGTACAAAGCTTTCTCCTCCGCAGGCAACCTTCAAAACAGTATCATTAACAGCAGCGCTCTTGTGCCTAGGTATGACTAAAGCAAATCCTCCAAAACAAGCCAGCGTTCGCAAGATACCACCAAGATTCTGAGGATCACATACATTATCTAAGAAAACAAGTGAAAGCAGTTCTTGCTTGGGACGATTAAGGAAATCTTCCAAAAAGTTATAGGCAAACTTATCAACCTCCGCCACTACTCCCTGACAATGAATGCCGCTAGTGAAATTAAAGAATTTCTTATCCGGCATATGGATAAAGGCAATTTCCTTATCGCGCGCAAGTTTTACGATTGCCTCTAGATTAAGACCTTTCTTTATATAAATCTTATTTATTGTCTGGGGGGCACTCTTTAAGCGCTCCAATATAGAATTCTTACCATATAAACGCATAAAAAAATAAAAGAAATTTTACTGCCTAGATCCTTAAGGACCGGTGGGATTATTATCTTTCTCTTGCTCTTTGGCCTTGTTTTCTTCTTCCGTTTTGGATTTTTCCTGCTTTAGCTTATCATCTCTTTTTATGGCAACCTTTGCTGCCTCCTGCATGACCTGGGCCAGTCTTACTTTCGCCTCAGTTTTAGGAGCAGGCCTTGACTTCTTTAAAGCATCAGAGACTGAAGCACCCTCAGGCTGCTTACTCTCACTAGGCGCAGGCTGTACTGCTTCTGGCTTGACTTCTTTTTTTACTTGGGCCTGCTCTTTCTTTTCCTTTTCCTCCTGCTTAGGAACAGGCTCTGATTTCTTTAAGGCATCTGATACTGAAACGCCCTCACCCTGCTTCGCAGGCTGTTTACTCTCACTAGGCGCAGGCTGTACTGCTTCTGGCTTGACTTCTTTTTTTACTTGGGCCTGCTCTTTCTTATGCTGCTCAATAACCTTAGCTTGTTCGCTTAATTTACTCTTTAGTTTCGCAACCTCTTCCTGAAAACTATTTTTTTTCGCTATTGCTTCCTCTAACTCCTTTACCTTAGCCGTCATCTGGGTTTCTAACTCGTCATACTGGCTTTTGAGACCATTATACATCTCAAGCTTTAAAGTGGCTTCCTTCTTCGCCTTCTCTATTTCTAATTGAGCCTCTTTAGTTTTCTTGTCGAAACCTTCTTGCAGCGCCCTATCTTTCTGTGATGATGCATCTTTTTGCTTCAATTCAGCTTCCAGGCTATTAATCTTTGCCCTGTTGGCTTCATTTTCACTAATCTGCTCTTCCAATTTTGTTAACTGCCGACAATAATCTCCTTCTTTAGCCTTGTATTTATCTTTTAAATTTTTAGTTTCAGCATCCTTCTCAGTTATATCCTTTTCAAACAACTCTAGCCTCTTAGTCATATCTTCATCTTTCTTTTTGCTCTTGCCCTCTCCAATAATTGAAAAGGCAACTACAAGTATAAAGCCAATACTAATAACGCCAATAATAGGCCAGAAAATCTGAGGCGAAAAGATATTAAGAAAAAATCCCATTATTGAATCCATTTTATCCTCCTTTAATAAACAGATAATTTAGTTTACAATTCCTGATCGCTAAATTATGGCTTCTTTTATTCTATACCTTTATTAACTTATAATCAAGTATTCCTAGGGCCTATCTGATCCCGGCCAATGTAGCAAGAATTAAACCAAAAATATATATAACATACAAAGTAAGAATAATCTTACCCTCTTTATGCGTTAATTGCTTTCGCCTTAAAATAAAAAACGCAAGAACAGAACTAATCAATAGCATTACTGGTATTGAGTAAATTTGCGTAAAACGGCTCAAATATAGGGGATTAATACAGGCAGCCCCTCCAATAACAAGAGTCATATTCAAGACATTTGCGCCGATAATATTACCTAAAGACAAATCCGTCTCATTCTTCCTGACAGAGACAAAGGCAGTAACAAGCTCTGGCAATGATGTCCCCACTGCAGCTATTGTCAGGCCTATCACAGTAGGAGATATACCAAAAAAATATGCAATGGCTACTGCTGAAGAAACAAGAAAGCGGCTTCCCAATAATATTAACAAGATGCCAATTATGAAAAAAATAATACATCGAGACAGTGATTCTTTCCTATCAGAAAATCTAAGATCTTTAGCTTGATTGGCGGATGCACGCTTTTTTATATTAAGAATAAGAAAGACAATGGCAAAGGCAATAAGAACAAAACCAGAGACTCGATGAATTTTTAACGGCAGGGTTAAGATAAAAATAATAGATGAAGTTAAAAGCATGGCGCGCAAAGGAAAGATAACTTCGTCTTTCCTAAAAATAAGAGCACCTTTTACTAGGCAGACAAGGCCAATAATCAGACCAATATTGGCAATACAGGAGCCAACAGCGTTGCCAATAGCAAGACCAGGCTCCCCTTTAAAAGATGAAAGAGCGGATACTGTCAGCTCAGGTAGTGTTGTAGCAATGCTTACAATTGTTGCCCCGATAATGAGTCTTGGCATCTTTAGAATACGGGATATGCCTACACTAGAATCAACAAAGAGCTCCCCGCCTTTAAACAGTAAAAACAAACCGATTAATAGAAATAAAAGATTAACTAACATCATAATTAAACACTGAATCTCACTTTTATAATATCACCGTCTTCAACTATATAATCCTTACCCTTTAGGCAGAATTTTCCAGCAGCCTTAACTGCCTCCTCACTTCCCAATTGCTTTAAATCGGCAAATTTAATAATCTCGGCTCTGATAAAACCGCGTTGCATATCTTTATGTATTGCTCCGGCTGCATCTAGAATATTGGAGCCTGCTTTAATAGTCCACTGCCTAACTTCAGAGGAAACCACCGTAAAAAAAGATATAAGGCCTAATGCCTGTATAGATATGCGGCTTAAACACTCAAGCGCAGATTCACCAATCCCTAAGTCTCTAAGGAACTCTGATCTTTCTTGATCTGAATCCAATGAGGCTATCTCTGCTTCGATCTTTAAACAGGCCTGCATAAACAATTGTTTATCAGAGGCAAACTTATTTTGTAGTTTTTTAAGCAGGGTCTCATCCTTCAAATCATTTTCGTTAATATTAAGCAGTGTAACCACTTCTTTAAAACTCAACAAAGGATAACTTGTTAAGATCTTCTTCTCTTCTTGCTCTAGCTTAAACAATCGAAGCGGCAATTCCTTCTCAAGATGCTCTTTTAATTTTAAAAGCAGGATTTTCTCTTTGGCCAAAATGTCACTATTGCTCTTGGTCTTATCATTCTCAATCCTTTCTAAGCGCTTTTCAATAAAAATCGAATCGTGCATAATCAGCTCGTCGTTGATTGTCTTGATATCGCGCTCAGGATTGACTTCGCCGTTTACATGATATATGGTATCATCGCCAAACGCCCTTACAACATGACAGATGGCGTCCATATCAAAAATATCCTTAAAGATTTTTCCACTCGATATTGAATCTTTCTCAATCGTCTCCAGGAGTGCAACCTCAATCCTGGCCTGCTGGTACTTCTTAGGCTTATAAACGTCTACTAATAAATCAAGGCGAGGCTCTCTTATTCGGGCTATACCAGTAAGCGGCCGTTTAACATCAGCATCTTTATCGTGCCTTGATTCAGTCAAAAGACCAAAGAGGGTTTTCTTACCAGTTTGGGGTAGACCAATTATGCCAATCTTCATCTTAACCCTAAGTTGTTAGACAAACTCTTTATGTTTTATGCGTTCATTGAATATATCGCGGCATTTTTTGCAAAGTATTAACTTATAAGAGACGAATACCTGTTCCTCTAATCTCTTTGGATCCATAGTTTCAAGCTGCCTAAGTAGCCGACGCAATTCAATCTGGGTGTCTTTCTTTAAATCTTCTTTGGTCAATTCCACCTTAGGCGAGGCATACAATTGAATTTTACAGTTATAGCGCTGGCGCGGATGTTTCAGCTCGCTACCGCAAGAGTCACAGATATATTCTATATCCTTCATCGCCTCCTCCAGTGCACATCCCTGACACTGGGGATTAGTCTTACAAGACTCCTTGGCCAAACGAACAATTAAGGCATGAAATTCTTTAAATAAATTTACGTCTATCTGCAGATTGTCCAAGAATATATCCTGTGCCTGCGAATAGGTGGCATCTGCCTCAATAATATTATGCCTCGAGAGAAAGCGCCGCGTATAGGCATCGATTACAAACACAGGTTTATCTCCTGCATAAAGAAGTATTGAATCTGCAGTCTCAGGACCAATACCTGGAACCGTCAAGAGCTCTGCCCGCAGACTCCAGGGATCAACATTAAACATCCTCGATAGACTACCTCCGTAACGACTAAAAAGAAAATTGATAAAATTTTTAACTCGGCGCGCCTTTATATTAAAGTAGCCTGCCGGCCTTATTAATCTTGCTAATCTCTTTATCGAGACCTTACGTAGCTTGCGAGGAAAAATAAGCTTGGCCCTCTTCAAATTAAGAATCGCCTTTTCTACATTTGCCCAGTTAGTATTCTGGGTTAGGATTGCGCCTACAATAACCTCAAATGGCGTCTTTGCCGGCCACCAGTGCTGCGGACCAAATCTCTGATAAAGCAGCTGATAGAAATTCTCTAAAATATCTTTAAGTTCTTTCCTTTCAGCCATCTTACCTATGTCTCCTTCTGGATTTTGTTCTTACAATCTCATCAAAAAGCTCACGCGGCGTTAAATCTTTATCCTTCTTTACATCTTTATTCTCCGCACTTATTCTTTTAATATCAAATTTATACTTTTGCTTTTTTAATGGCCGCATAACATCCTCCTGTTGACACCTCATTTTCTTCTACCCTAAATATTTTACCAAAAAATTGCTCACAAACCCAGATATTGGTTTTTGTGTGGCTAGTCAATCTTGCGATTTTTAGTCTGCCGCCTAAAAGCGCAAGCCAAGGAATAAGGTTATCTGCAAGATGTCTATCTACAGCAGCACCGCTGGCTATCTCTTCTTCCAAGAGGCATGCTGCATCCCTTCCAACGCTTTCTGAGGCCTTGCCCTTTTCACCTCTTGCATCAGCGCCCAAACGCACGCCTTTATTAGTATGGGCAAAAAGACTAATCTGCGAACCAACAGACTCAGTATCTACATAAAGTGAATCTATCTTAATCGGACAATCAAAACTTCTCTTAAGATAATCTTCGCCAGCCTTTGCCTGTCGCTGAGCTACCTCCTTGTCTGCTAGTTCTTTACTGGCAACACTTAAACCATTAATATTTTTGATTTTTCCTTGAGTTTCTCTGATTAAAGGTTTGCTGCTCTTGATGCCATCTACAAACAGACTGACTTGCCCACCGCCTTTAGGATAAAAACCATAACGAATAATCTCTAAATCAACTCTTAAACCAATATGCCTTAAAACAGGTAAAATTATATCTTTGTAATAATCAACGGGCATGGCACCCAAACCAGATGTGCCTCCATAAATACGACATAAAAGTCCGGACGTTGCAAAAGCAGCTACCAACAATAAAGGCTGTAATACTAGACCTATAGCAGCTGATGTTTGGGTGTCTATTTCAAGTTGAGAATCTAAGCTAGCAAAATAAGTTGGTTCAAATTCTATCTCTTGCGATCCGATATCAAAACCACTCGTAGTCGCCTTACTAATTTCAGCTAACGCCTTAAGAACAGCTAAATGCTGAGGTCTTAAACCAGGCTTGGGTCTTCGCTTTCTAATATTGATTACCTTAAGGGGCTGTCTGGTAATTATAGAAAGTGCAACTGCAGTACGCAGGATTTGCCCGCCACCCTCAGAGTAATCCCCGTCAATTATGAGCATTAAAATAATCCGATATAATCTTATTGTGATCAAAGGCAAGTTGCATATTCTTTATCTTGCTATAGTCAAATATTCCCACAGCCTTGGCGTCAGAAGAAGCGCAAGGTTTACCCTTGGCCTTGGCAGTGAACACATTCGAAACTGTGTGAAAACGAGGATCTCTATCAGGTTCAGAATAGGCGCGGAACTGAGCCAGATCATATATGTCCAGACCTGTCTCTTCTTTTGCCTCGCGTATTGCTGCCTCCTCTAAACTCTCTCCATAATCAAGAAATCCACCTGGCAATGCCCAGCCAAAGGGAGGATTGCTTCTTTCTATCAAAATAATGCCGCCTTTAACTTTAATAATAATATCAATAGTAGAAAATGGCCCTTTTGAAAGTTTATAAGTAATGTATTTAATATATCCTGGGGCGTTGTCTTTAAAACAAGCAAAGCAGGTCTCATCATTAAGTGCAAATGTGATTTCTCTTAAACTAGCATCTCTATCTTTAATGTGCTTAAATATCTCCTGGGCCATAATCTTTGCGCTAATCTCAAACCAATGTCTTTCTGCCTTATAATTTGACGGCGCAAATATAAGTGTCTTCAATTTGCTTTTATTGGCAGCATCTAATGCAGCAAAACAATCTTTTCGAATTTTTACTTCATCCTGACCTATATCAAACCTAACAATTTTTTCTGCCTTTAACGTACTAATATCGGCCTTGACTATCTTTATAGTAGTATTCTTATATTTAAAATCCATAATTATGCCTCGAGTTTATTTATTTTTTTATAAAATTTCTTCGCCCATAAGAGCGCCTGGCGTTTATTCCTTAATACACCTTCTGCCTGAGCCTCATTTACCTCATTTAAAATCCTGCCAATTAAAGGCCCTGGTTTTAAACGCAGACTGCGTATAACATCATGACCATTGATAAATGGCGGCTTATTTCTCTTTTTTGCCTTGCTAAAATAGTGGCGCAGAAGTAGTCTTATAAGCTGTTCGTGACTTTTTCTATCTGGACCTCTCTTTAGCCTGCCTCTGGTTGCACGCTGATCTGCCAAAGAAAGCAAGGCAACGCTTGCTGCCTCAGTACCAGTATCGCGGAAATATCTGAATAATGCCCGCCGGCTTAAATCTTGGATATCTGCCATAAAACCAGGCCGCAGATGCCAATAGATTAATGTTTTGAGCATCTTTATTTCTTTTAGAGATAAGCGCAAACGCTCACCGATTCTTTCTGCGATTTTTGCGCCGATACGTTCATGTCCATAAAAATGAATCTCTTCACCTTTACTGCTAAAGGTTTGAGGCTTTCCGACATCATGCATTAAACTGGCAAATTTAAGGAGAGTGAAGCGTTTATGAAAACTAGATATCTCCTCATAAAGATATTTGCGAACATCAGCCTTCTTGATTGATACATCTATTATATTCTCTAGCTGTCTTAGGGTTTCTAAGCTATGCCTCCAGACATCAAGGTGGTGATAAGCACCGCCTTTGAGTCTATGCATTAATTTTATCTCAGGAATCAATCTCACAAGCAGTCCGCTTTTCTCCAGGGATATAATAAAATTAGAAGAGTGTTTATGAGAAAAAATCTTAAACAACTCTTCCCGAATGCGCTCTGGGCTGATTTTCTCAATTAGACGATTTTCTTTTTTAATCAACTCAATTGTTGATTCCTTAATCCTAAAACCTAAGCGGCCAGAAAGGCTAAAAGTACGCAGCATGCGCAAGGGGTCATCTTTGAAACTTACCTTGCTCAGATGACGTATCATCTTTCTTGCAAGATCACTCACTCCGTTGCAAGGGTCAATTATCGCCTGCTTTAGCTTGATCCTTTTTGAAAAGATATCAGAGAGCTTAATAGCTAAGGCATTGACCGTAAAATCCCGCAGGCCTAAATCATCTTCAATACTAGCAGCGCGAAAATCTGAAAAATCAAGATTGGCTATTAAATCTTTATTTTTAAATACTACCCGCGCTACACCATGCGGCTCATCGAGCAAAACAAAGGGTGCATTTAATTTATGAGAGACTCTCCTGGCAAACCTTAGAGAGCCTTTTGATAAAGCAAAATCAAAATCTAGGTACTCTCGATTTCTTGACAATAAGCAGTCACGCAGGCAGCCACCTACTAAATAGATGGGTATCTGGCTATTATCTGCTAAACGTAAGATATCTTTTAGAAATTTTATCTTTTTTAGGTCGGATAAACGTAGTTTCATAGAGGCAGGTTATTTAGATACCCTTAAAGACTTGCGCCTTTTTTAAAACATCTTCCTCCACAAAAATTGGGGATTTGGTGCGAACAGCCAAGGCAATACTATCAGAAGGACGGGCATCGATAATCTTCTGTTTATCATCCTCTGTGTTTATAAAAATCTTACCGTGGAATGTATTAGAAAGGAGTGCATCTATGGCAACCTTTACTACTTTCGCCCCTAGCTGTTCAATAATGTTTTTGAGCAAATCGTGCGTCATGGGCCGGGGCGTGTTGACTCCCGCAAGCTTTATCTTAATGCTTGAGGCTTCATTTAATCCAATAATTATCGGCAGGAGCCTTTCTCCGTTTTTTTCCTTTAAGACTATGGCCTGTTCCTGCCTTTTTTCATCAATGATAATCTTATTTAATTCCATCTCGATCATGTCGTTGCCCTCATATAAAAGTTATTTATTAAGAAATACCTTCAACTCCTTCATAAATTGACCTACATCCTTGAATTGTCGATACACAGAAGCAAATCTGACGTATGCCACTTCATCTGTCTTTGCTAAATATTCCATTACAAGCTCGCCAATATATTTAGAGTCGACCTCTTTATCAAATTTTCGCCGCAGCGTCCTTTCTATGCGGCTAACAAGTTCTTCCAACTGCTCAATGCCTATCGGCCGCTTCTCGCATGCCTTAAGAAGTCCGTTAATAATCTTCTGGCGTTCAAAATGCTCCCTGCGGCTGTCTTTTTTTATTACCAAAAGGGGCGTCAGTTCTATATATTCATAGGTTGTAAAACGATTGGCGCATTTAAGGCATTCTCTGCGACGGCGCACAGCAGTAGTATCTGCGGTTGAGCGCGAATCCACTACCTTATCTTCCTTATATCCACAATGTGGACATTTCATTTCTTAAATCGTCTTATCTTTATCTTTGCTTCTTTCAAAAATTCTTTAGCCATAGTATCGGGATAACCATCAGCAATCACAACTTCCTCTATTCCTGCATTTATTATCATCTTGGCACAAATAATACAGGGCTGATTAGTAATATAGAGAGAGGCACTCTCAACACTGATACCGTAAAGCGCAGCCTGCAGGAGCACATTTTGTTCTGCATGCAAACCACGACAGAGTTCGTGGCGCTGGCCACTTGGAACTTTTAATTTAATCCTTATACAGCCAACTTCATCACAGTGTCTGATCCCGCAAGGCGTTCCATTGTAGCCTGTTGCCAAGATCCTTCTGTTCTTAACAATGATAGCGCCCACGCGTCTTCTTAAACAGGTAGAGCGTTTTCCGACCAGTTTAGCAATATCCATAAAATACTCATCCCAACTAGGTCTCCTATCAGCTCGTTTTCGCTGCGAGATTGATTTCTTCATATCTTTCTCAATGCCGTATATAGAGGAAATTTATCTGTTATTTTTTTAACCTCTCGCCTAACATGCGAGATTGCCGCGCTATTAACCCTAGACACCAAAAGAGAATCAATGAAACCACTTATCTTTCTCATCTGGTGCTCTTTCATACCTCTGGAGGTAACAGCAGGAGTCCCTAACCTGATACCGCTTGTGATAAAAGGACTTAATTTATCAAAAGGTATAAGATTTTTATTTACGGTAATATTTGCCTCATCTAAGATTGCTGATGCATCACGGCCAGTAATAGAACGGTTTGATAGATCTACTAACAAAAGATGATTATCGGTCCCGCCTGAAACAATACGAAAACCAAAATCAGCCAAAGAGACTGCTAGGGCCTTAGCATTATTTAAAGTCTGACGCTGATAATCTCTGAATTTTTTTGTTGAAGCAAGCTTGAGCGCAGCTGC
Source organism: Candidatus Omnitrophota bacterium (assembly GCA_018830005.1). Taxonomy (NCBI): domain Bacteria; kingdom Pseudomonadati; phylum Candidatus Omnitrophota; species Candidatus Omnitrophota bacterium. Next base: position 203,401 of record JAHJTE010000001.1, on the reverse strand, counting down.
CTTGGCAGCAATGACATGCATTAGGGGTCCGCCCTGAATACCAGGAAAGACCATTAAATCGATTCTTTTAGCAAATTCCTTCTTACACATAATAAGTCCAGAACGTGGACCGCGCAAGGTTTTATGAGTAGTCGTGGTAACAAATTCAGCATGGGCCAAAGGCGAAGGATGCAGGCCTGCTGCAACCAGTCCTGCAATATGAGCCATATCCACAAATAGATAAGCGCCAACACTATCAGCAATTTTTCTAAATTTCTTAAAATCTATTATACGCGGGTAGGCACAGGCACCTGCAATAATCATCTTTGGCTTAAATCTTTTAGCCAGAGATTGTATCTCATCATAATCTAGCATTTCCGAGTCTTTGTTGACACCATAAGTAACGATATTATAAAAAAGTCCGGAAAAGTTATGCACATGCCCGTGAGTAAGGTGTCCGCCGCAGGCTAGATCAAGTGCAAGTACAGTATCTCCAAATTCTAAAGCGCTAAAATAAACAGCCATATTCGCAGAAGAACCTGAATGCGGCTGGACATTAACATGTTCTGCACCGAAAAGTTTTTTTGCCCGCTCAATTGCCAGATCCTCAATCTTATCTACATCCTCGCAGCCCCCATACCAGCGCCTCCCCGGATAGCCTTCGGCATATTTATTCGTAAGACAAGTTCCCTGGGTCTCAAGTATAATAGGCGGAGCAAAATTCTCGCTGGCAATCAATTCCAGATTTGCATTCTGCCGTTCTAATTCTTTTTTAATTAACTTGAACAATACTGGATCATGTCTTTTTATATTCTGCATCGTAAGTAGCCTCTCTATTCTTCCTCAATATTAGTAATCTGTTTTAACCTTCTTTCGTGCCGGCCGCCGCCGAAGTTAGTCGATAACCACTCTTGCACTATCCTTTTAGCACGATCCTCACTAACAAAATCTGAACCCAACACCAAGATATTGGCGTTGTTGTGCTGGCGAGAAAATCTAGCTGCCTTTATATTATAACAAAGTGCTGCGCGTATATTCTTGATTTTATTTGCTGCTATTGCGCTTCCGATTCCAGTCTTACATATTAAAATTCCGTAATCTACTCTTGCTTGAGAAACCAGATGCGCAACCCTTTTAGCAAACAGCGGATAATCACAAGACTTAGGAGAATGCGTACCAACATCAATAGCTGGCACTTTATTGCTTCTTAAAAAATTCTTAAGCTTGCCTTTTAGAAAATACCCTCTATGATCACTACCAATAGCTATTCTTATCATATAAGCTCACTCACCCTTTCTATTGATTGTTTTATTATATTGAAACAATCCTCATAAACCTCCATTGACCTGCCTATCGGATCAACTATGTCTATATCTGTCTTGGAGACGTCTTTTTCCTGGCCAAACTCCTTTAAAAGATACAGGCGATTTTTTGCCTCGGGCGCTAAAGACAAGATATGCTTTTCATGAATTCTGGCCATAGCAAAAATCAAATCTGCCTTTCTAATCATTCTGCGCGTCAATTGAGTAGAAAGATGTTTGGAGGCATCAATGCCAACGCGCGCTAGGAGTTCTATACTAGGTTGCGATGCTGAAATACCACCTAATGTAGCAATACCTGCGTCAATAACCTCAATATCATCTTTAGCATCACTTTTAAGCTTTTCCTTTAACAAGACAGCTGCCATAACAGAACGACATGAATTCCCAGTACAAACAAAAAGCACAACTTTCGTATTTAGTACCTTTTCTATTTTCTCTTTTCCTATGGCTGCGATTCTCAATAATTTAGGGCTTTCCTCTGATAAATCAACGATAGAAGATTCCTTAGCCAGTTCAGTTCTACCTGAATCTATCAACGCATCAATATTGCCGTTAAATTCATCTAAAACTCTCCGGGGATCAACTGCCGGCTCCTCACCCGATGAATTGGCAGAGGTTGCTGCAATCACATTAACTGCCCTATTAATTAATTCCTGTGCTATTCTATTGGAAGGACAACGTAAACCTACCTTTTCGCCTCGCCTTTTCGCTTTAAGAATTAAGGTCAAGGGTCCTGGCCAAAATTTATCGATGAGTTTATAAATACTGCTTGAATTATCAGAAGTAAAATCTTCTATTCGCTGATATGGTCCAATATGCACGCTGAACTGCTTATTTAAAGACCGCTTCTTAATCTCAGATAGGCGTCTTAAGGCTTGATTGCTATCGCGATTAACGCCTAGACCATAGACTGTTTCCGTAGGAAAGGCAACAATGCCTCCTTTTTCCATAATCTGGACACAATCAGTCAATGCCTTATAATCAATAGACTCCTCACTCATCTTAAAAATCTTAGTCTGCATATATTCTATTTTTTATTCTTGAATTTCTTGTTCTGAATTCTTACTGTATCAACCAATTCTTTTTTATAGGCCGCTAATTTCCTCTGGAGTTTTTTATCGGTTATTGCCAGAATCTGCAAAGTCAAGATAGCTGCATTTTTAGCTCCCGCCTTTCCAACTGCCATTGTTGCTACAGGAACGCCGGATGGCATCTGAACAGTAGACAAAAGCGAATCAAGCCCTTTTAGACTGTTTGTCTCCATAGGAATGCCGATCACTGGTAAGACTGTATGGGCAGCAACTACTCCGGCTAATGCTGCTGCACCACCAGCGCCAGCAATAATAATCTTGGTGCCTTTATCCTGTGCCTTTTTAACATATTCCACTAAATCCTCCGGGCTGCGGTGAGCCGAGAGAACTCTCTTTTCAAAAGGCACTGAAAATCTTTCCAAGATAATTTCTGTTTCTTTCAAGACCTGTGTATCAGAAGAGCTGCCCATAATAATACTAACTATTGCTTTTGCCATTTATTAGCCTCCTATTTAACGTTTCTCTTTAACTCTATCCCGGGATCAAAACCCACAGAAACACTCGGCTTCAATGCCCTCTGGGCAATGTCCTTTCGAAAATGCATAGCCTTAAATGAAATCTGTGATACTGCCTCATACATACGAGTGATTGCTTCATCTAGAGTAGGGCCCAAGGCACTTATTCCTAATACCCTGCCTCCTGAGGTAACCAATTCTCCGTTATAAAATTTTGTCCCAGCATGAAAAACAAATACATCTTTATCTTTAGCCAGATTGCCTAAACCAGATATTGGCTTGTTCTTTTCGTAGTGACCAGGATATCCGCCAGAGGCTAACACAACGCAGACACAACTGCGTTCATCCCAATCTAATTCTATATCTTTTAATCTCGCCTCTACCACAGCCTGAAAAACTCTAACTATATCTGTTTTTAGACGCGGTAATATAACCTGCGTTTCCGGATCACCAAAACGTACATTAAACTCTAAGACCTTTGGACCTTCTGAGGTAAGCATAATACCTACATAAAGTACACCCTTATAAACAATGCCCTGTTTTTTAAGACCAGAGATGACAGGAACTACGATAGAATCTATAATCTGTTTAAATAAATCGCCTCCGATTGCTGCAGGAGAATATGCGCCCATTCCACCTGTGTTTGGGCCGCTATCATTATCAAATACCCTCTTATGGTCCTGACTCGATACAAGAGGCAGGATTGTTTCAGAATCAGTTAAGACCATAATCGAAACCTCATCGCCTATCAAACACTCCTCAACCAGGATTCTTTCTCCTGCTTTCTGAAAGATCTTCTTCTGCATCATATCCTCGACTGCTACTTTAGCCTCAGGGTAAGAATTTACTATCCTCACCCCTTTACCAGCAGCTAGGCCATCGGCCTTTATCACCTGAGGAAAATCCTTAGAGCGCAGGAAGCTAAGGGCCTGCTTAAGATCAGAGAATATTTTAAAATCAGCTGTAGGAACATTATATTTTCTAAGCAAATTCTTGGCGAATATCTTGCTTGATTCTAATTGAGCTGCTTGTTTTCTCGGGCCAAAAATTTTTAAACCAGCTGCCTCGAATGCATCTACAATGCCCTCAGCCAGAGGAACTTCAGGTCCGACAACAGTAAGATCAACTGCTTCACGCTTTGCGAATTCAATTAATCCCTGCTGATCATCTAGTGAAATATTAACACACTCTGCGCCATCTTGAGCTATTCCAGCATTACCCGGAATGCAAAATATCTTATCTACCAAAGAAGACTGGCCAATCTTATAAACCAGTGTGTGTTCTCTTCCGCCGCTACCTAAAACTAGAATCTTCATTGTCTAGGCTATAGTGACCTTTCCCTTACCCTTAACAATCTCTCCAATAATCCAGCTTTTAAACCTTAGAGATCTTAATCTATTTAATGCCTTCCTAGCAATTCTTTTATCCAGGATTAAAACCATACCTATGCCCATATTAAAGGTATGAAACATCTCTTTTTCCTGGACCTTACCCTTTTGGGCAACTGCCTTAAAGATCTTTGGGATAGGCCAGGAGCCCTTTTTAATAAGAATGGTTTTCCCTTTAGGAACAATGCGGCTAGCCTTATCATAGAATGAGCCTCCGGTGATATGGGCAATGCCTTTGATCTTAAAATCTGTACCAGGGTTAAACTCCTTAAGTAACTTTAATACTGGCCGCACATAGATACGGGTTGGTTTAAGCAACTCTCTTTTATTTGACAAAAGTTGCGCTTTATTAAATATCTTACGTACTAAGGAAAATCCGTTAGAATGAAGTCCAGATGAGGCTATGCCTAATACAACATCTCCTGTGGATACTTTATTTGGCCTAATTATTTTATCCCTTTCTACCACCCCTACGCAGAAACCCGCCAGGTCATAATCGCCTTTTTTATACATCCCGGGCATCTCGGCTGTCTCTCCGCCTAAAAGAGCACAGTCAGCCTGTTTGCAACCGTTAACAATCCCTTTAATAATTGACTTAAAAGTCTTGGGCTGGATCTGACAACAAGAGATATAATCAAGAAAAAACAGAGGCTGGGCTCCTGAACAAAGGACATCATTAACATTCATTGCTACTAAGTCAATGCCTACGCTATCATGAATATTAGCCAAGATGGCAATTTTAATCTTGGTGCCCACTCCATCACTAGAAGAGACCAAGACCGGATGCTTAAGACTAGGTTTTAAAAAAGAAAAAAAACCTCCAAAACTGCCAATATCCTTTAAGACTCCAAACCTTTTAGTCTGTTTAACCAACGGGGTAATGTCTTTAATAAACTTGGCTGCCTTCTTTGTATCCACGCCACTTTTTTTATAGGTTAATTTTTTCATCATAAATACCTCTTCTTTTTAAATTAATAGCTCACCTAAATTAACATCTTGGCTCAAGGTCATATTTACCTTTGTTCTCAAAGGCAACTGGATAAGTTCCAGTAAAACAGGCAAAGCAATAATTACAGCTGGGCGATTCAACTGAAACTTGTAAACCTTCTAAACTTAAATATCTTAAACTATCCACACCTAAAAACTTTTCTCTTTCTCGTAAATTCAATCTATTGGCAATCAACTCACTAGAGCGAGGAAAATCTATACCATAGAAACAGGCAAATTTATGGGGCGGACAAGAGATACGTAAATGCACTTCTTTTGCTCCTGCTTCTTTAAGGCTATTGACACGGATACGTGAAGTTGTCCCCCGCACAATAGAGTCATCTACAATTACCACCCTCTTTCCCTTAATTATATCTTTTATTAAATTGAACTTTAGCTTCACCCTTAAATCGCGAATTTCCTGATGTGGCTGGATAAAGGTCCGACCTACGTAGTGATTACGAATAATGGCCATCTCTAGGGGTATGCCGCTGGCATGGGAAAAACCTAAGCTGGCAGAATTTCCTGAATCAGGAACACTGGCCACAATATCTGCATCCACAGGATGTTCTTTTGCCAAATTCTCTCCTAGACGCCCTCGTACAACGTGAACCGACTCCCCGAATAAAAATGAGTCTGGTCGGGAAAAATATATATGTTCAAATATACAATAAGAAGGTTTCTGTCTGACTTTTAAAGGAAAAAAGGAATGCAGCCCCTTGCGGTCAATGATAACTACCTCCCCTGGCCTGATGTCTCTTATAAACTGGGCACCCACTAAATCAAAGGCGCATGTCTCAGAGGCTAAACAAAGGCCTTTACCTTTCTTGCCCAGAGAAAGTGGCCTAAAACCTCCAGGATCACGCACACCAATTAAGGCATCATTAGTCATTAAAATAAGAGAATAGGCTCCTTTAATCTTACTAAGGGCATACGTCAGCATCCCTTTCAGGCTTCTAGTCTTGGCCCTGGCCATAAGATGCAGGATAATCTCAGAATCAGTAGCGGTCCTAAAGATTGAGCCTTTCGCCTCTAGCTGTTTCTTTAGGCTTAGACTATTTACCAAGTTACCATTATGACCTATAGATAAAGAGCTGCCCAGATGGTCAATCACTATTGGTTGGGCATTCTTTATTGAGCTTGAGCCAGTGGTAGAATAACGAATATGACCAAAGGCAATGCTGCCTTTAAGAGTCTTTAGCCTCGCAGGAGTGAAGACCTCATTAACTAAGCCCATATTTTTGTATATAGAGATTATTCCTTTATCAGAGCTGACAATTCCTGCTGACTCCTCACCCCGGTGCTGGAGCGCATACAACCCTAAATATGTCAAATAGCTTGCTTCTCTGGCACCATATATACCAAAAAGCCCGCAGTGCTCTCTCGGATAATAATCCTTCTCTTGGCTATAAATACCTAAAGGCATATTTTAACCGTGCTTATAAAATCTCTTTATTATCTGCGCTACCTCTTTGGGGCTGTCGGCAATGCTAAAAATCTCTAAATCTTTTCTAGAAATACAACTATTTTTTAACACCGAAACCTTAATCCAATCAAGCAGTCCTGCCCAATAGGAACTCCCTACCAAAATAATGGGGAAGGGTTCAATGCGTTTTGTCTGAACTAAGGTAATTGATTCAAATAATTCATCCAAGGTGCCAAAACCCCCGGGCAAGATTACAAATGCCTTGGCATATTTTGCAAACATTACCTTACGCACAAAGAAATATCTAAAATCAAGCAAGATTTTAACATAGGAGTTTGCCTTCTGTTCACTCGGAATATGGATATTAAAGCCGACGGATTTCCCCTTTGCCATGTTGGCACCTTTATTAGCCGCCTCCATAATACCTGGCCCGCCGCCAGTAATAATCGCGTAACCACTCTTTGCTAAATAATAGGCTATTCTTTCGGCAATCTTGTAATATTTATCGCCTCTCTTCGTGCGCGATGAACCAAAAATAGCCATGGCTGGACCGATCTGGGACATAACCTCAAACCCCTCCACAAACTCAGACATAATGCGAAATACTCGCCAAGGATCTTCAGAGATAAATCCACTCTTGGAATTTTTCTTGCTCATTACCCTTCCCCTCTCTACCTTATATTATTTAAGGTAATTTCCTATTGAATTGCGCCAAGCTTTATTTAGCTCATCAACAGATATATCTATTGATTGGTTAATTAAGAGCCTATTGCCACCCACCTTGCCAATTATAGAAATTGGAATTTTATGCTCTTTGGCAATCTGCATTATTTCTTGGACCTTCTCCTGCTTTGCACTTAGTATTATACGCGATTGTGTCTCTCCAAATAAAAGTGCATCTGTTCTGATGTTTTGACCGGCTGAATCAATCCTAGCCCCCAGTTTCTTAACTGGATTGCTTATACAACTCTCTGCTAAGGCGATAGCTAAACCTCCTTCAGAACAATCGTGCGCAGACTGAACTAACCCTTGCCTTATTGCAGTAAGAACAACCTCACAAAGTGCCTTCTCTCTTTCTAAATCTAAAGAAGGGGCATCTCCCTTTTTTAAGTTATGAATAACCTTAAGATACTCAGAGCCTCCAATTTCCTCTTTTGTCTGGCCTAATAATAAAATGACATCTCCTTCCTCTTTAAAATCTTGGGTCTGCACTTTATTAATATCTTCGATAACCCCGACCATGCCAATAGCCGGAGTAGGATCTACAGTACCTTTCGGATTTTCATTATAGAAACTCACATTACCGCTTACCACCGGAGTATCTAAAGTCTTGCAGGCATCTGCTATTCCTTGGCAGCATTTTCTAAAGCCCCAAAATATTTCAGGATCTGTTGGATTACCGAAATTTAGACAATCGGTAATAGCTAAGGGCTTTGCTCCCACGCAAACTAAATTCCTAGCTGATTCTGCTACTGCAATTTGGCCTCCCAATCTAGGATTAAGCCTACAATAGGTCCCATTACAGTTAGTAGTGGCAGCAACGCCTCTTCTTTCGGTAACCTTAATCACCGCTGCATCTGCCTGGCCCGACTTTATTATAACCCTAGAGAATAAACTCGCATCACTCTTGCTATAAGCTATATTTTTATCTGCTATTGTCGGCGAGCTCAATAATTTAATTAAAACCTGGTTATAATCTTTTGGCTGACTTATCTCTTTGAGGTCTAATTTAAACTTAGAAAAATCCGGCTTTTTTTCTTCTCTAATATAAACGGGCGCTTTCTCCGTCAATGCCTTTGCCGGCACCTCTGCTACCACATTATCCCCTTCTCTAACTGTTAGCATATCCCCTTCTTTTACCAAACCAATAATATCTAGAGGAACGCAGTATTTATCGCAGATCTCCTTGGCCTGGGCTATTTTATCCTTCTCCAGAATAACTAACATTCTTTCCTGGCTTTCAGAAAGCATTATCTCATAGGCATTCATATTAGCAACGCGCTTCCTAACCTTACTAATATCAATCTCTATTCCAACATTGCCCTTTGATGCGGTCTCCGAGGTCGAACAAACTAAGCCGGCTGCTCCCATATCCTGCATACCGACAACTATGCCTGATTTAATAAGCTCTAAGGAGGCCTCCCTTAAATTTTTGCCCATTTGCGGATCTCCAATAGCAACTGAAGATGTATCCTCTTGAGCGCCGGCCTGCAGCCCTCCAGATGCAAAAGCAGCTCCTCCTACGCCGTCTTTACCAGTATCGCCGCCAATCATTGCTACAATATTACCTATGCCGGCTGCTTTAGCCCTGGTAATTTCACCGTGCTTGAGGATGCCGACTGTCATTGCATTAACTAAGGGGTTGCCTTCATAGCTTTGATCGAAATATATTTCTCCTCCAACAACCGGTACTTCAACGACATTAGCATAGCTACTAAAGCCTCTTCCTATCTCCTTAAATAACCATTGGACCTTTTTATCACCTAAAGCACCTAATCTTATCGATCCCAACAAGGCAACCGGCCTTGCGCCCATGGTAAAAATATCTCTCATACAACCCCCTCCGCCCGTAGCAGAAGCCTCATAAGGCTCAACAGCAGAAGGATGGTTATGTGATTCCATCTTAAAAGCAACACCATAGCCCTCGCCGATATCAACAATCCCTGCATTTTCACCAGGGCCTTGAAGAACTTGTTTTCCCTTAGTGGGAAAAATTTTTAATACCGGCCTTGAATTTTTATAGGAACAATGTTCACTCCACATTGCCGAAAACATCCCTAACTCTGTATAATTAGGCTCCCGACCAATAAACTCTTTTATCCTCTCGTATTCTTCTAAAGATAATCCTTCTTTTTCGATTATCTCTTTTGTAATGACAATTGTACTCTCAGACATCTTAAATTCCTCCATTATTTACCTTAATCAAATTTAAAAGCTTCTTTACCTGTACTAATACAAACTATTCCCTGGAGGCCATCCTTGGCGTATCTGCCTCTTTACAGATTAACTTAAAACATCTAGCCGCTTCTTCGCGGCTTTATCTAACATATTATACTATTCTCAAATCTTTAATGTTTACTAAAAATAGGGTTGGCGCAATGCTGAATAAAAAAGATTCAGAATATCTAAATAGGATTTCCTTACGGAATTACACAGAACTATAGGATTATCTGAGGTAAATATATCAAGCTAAAATTCGCTTTGTCACTTCCTGGTAGGTTTCTTCGATTCTCCCCAGGTCACGCCTGAACCTGTCTTTATCCATTTTTCTGCCTGTTCCTTTCTCCCAGAGTCGACAGGTATCGGGTGAAATCTCATCTGCTAATAATATCTTTCCTTTAAATCTACCAAATTCAAGTTTAAAATCAACCAAGTCTATTCCTATATTAGAAAAGAACTCACGCAGTTTATCGTTAACCTTAAACGAAAAATCATCAATAGTTTTAAGCTCCACCTCGCTGGCTAAACCCAGGGCAAAAATGTGATATTTATTAATCAATGGATCATGCAAGGAATCGTCTTTATAATGATACTCCAAAACCGGCTCCTTTAAAACTATGCCTTCTTCCAATCCCAGCAATTTACTCATGCCACCGGCAACAATGTTACGTATTGTTACCTCAACCGGAATAATCTCAACGCGCTTAACAAGCATCTCTCTGTCATTAAGCACCTTTTCAAAATGCGTAGGCACACCTTCTTTTTCTAGATATTCGAAGATCTTTATGGATATTTTGTTATTGCAAATACCCTTATTATTAATCTGACCGCGTTTGGTAGCATCAAAGGCTGTGGCATCATCCTTAAAATACTGAATCAAGAGATCCTGATTATCTGTCTCATAGAGAATCTTTGCTTTCCCCTCGTATATCTTGTTGCCTTTTTGCATTTTTATCATAACCCCACTTTTTTAAAGATGTTATCTACATTACGTAAATAATAATTAAGGCTAAAGCAATCCTTGATCTCTTTCTCTGAGAGGTATCGACGTGCCTTGCTATTAACTAATAACACATCCATAAATGTTGCGCCTATATTCTTCCATACATGCATTGAGGCATCTTGCACAATGTCATAGGCCTTCTCTCTAGCAAGACCCTTTTGCATAAGTCTGACCAGAATGCCTTGTGAAAAAATAAGACCTCTTGTCTTGGCTAGATTAGCTAACATGGCTTGAGGATATACTAAAAGACCAGATACCACATTAGTGAATTTTACCAACATATAATCCAAAACCTGACAAGAATCTGCCAATATGACTCGCTCTACAGAAGAATGGCTGATATCCCTCTCGTGCCAGAGGCTTACATTCTCAAGGGCTGCGATAACATAAGAGCGAATAATACGCGAAAGACCACAGAGACGTTCGCAGATAATCGGATTTCTCTTATGAGGCATTGCAGAGGAACCTTTCTGGCCTCGGCCAAACGGCTCTTCTGCTTCTCTTACCTCTGTACGTTGCAGATGACGGATTTCAGTCGCAAATTTCTCGATACTTGCGGCAACCAAAGCTAGAGAGGAGACAAATTCAGCGTGGATATCGCGGCTAATGACTTGAGTAGCAGCATTGACTGACTTTAATTTAAGCCTTGAAGCTACATATTTTTCAACAGAAGCAGGCAAATGTACATATGTACCAACAGCGCCGGAAAGCTTTACGAGAGAAACCAGTTCTCGCACCCTGCGCATTCTAAGCAGCGCCCTATTTATCTCATCAAACCAGAGTGCGAATTTTAAGCCAAAGGCAAGTGGTTCAGCATGTATCCCATGCGTCCTGCCAATACAAGGTGTATGTTTATACTGCCTGGCCTTTTTGGCCAAAATTTTTCTTAATTTTTCTAGGTCATCTAAAAGAATATCACAAGACTCTCTTAATTGCATGGAAAGGGCAGTATCCAAGACATCGGATGAGGTCAAGCCCCGATGTAAGAATTTGGCATCTTCTCCTAGGCCCTCACCCAGATTAAGAAGAAAGGCAACTACATCATGATTTGTCTTTTTTTCTAAGGCGTCAATTCTCTTTATGTTAAACTTTGCCTTGCGTTTAATGCGCCTTAAGGCTTGTAACGGTATTACCTTAGAATGACTTAGGGCTTCGCATGTAAGTATCTCTACTTGCAACATCTTAGAGAATTTATTTTCTCTAGACCAAATGTTGCGCATCTTCTCTAAGGTGTATCTTTCAATCATGTATTAGCCTCCCCAAGAATATCTATTATAGCTCAAAAGAGACACAAGAGTCAATCAAAAAGAAAGCGCTTTCTCAAAGCTTAATTTTGCTATACTTGCCTTGAAACAGACCCGCTAATATGTTATATTTTAATTGGCGGAGCCGATAAAGCCACTGCCTTTAAAGAGCAGTAGCAGTGGTCCTCCTTAGGATTAGGAGGGGCAAACTTCGAGAAATCGAAGGACGTCCTGAGGGTTAAAACTCTCAGGATCTCGAGGCATGTTGAATGCCTAGAGGCAAAGCCAACAGACCTAAGTTACTTTTAGATAAGAAGATGCACGAGAAGCCTACCAGTGTCCTTCTGGTAGGAAGAGACGAAAAAAGTGCAGATAATCTTTCAGGACAAAAAGTAATATGGCGGCTGGGTTGCCGAAGTGAAGACCAACAGCAGAATCGGTTTCGCCAGGAATAATAAAATAATAATTTACCCGCCCTGCTATAATGTTGTGGGGCGGGATTTTTTTTAATAGGCCAAGCTTTATCTAGAGTATTTTTATTCGACTAGGAATTATAGCGATAAGCCTGTTTCTAGGGTATGATGGGCGAGTCAGCAGAAGTTGGGTCGCGGTTTTCATGTGTATAGCGAATAACCGCGCTTTCGTCAACATAGAAGCTTCTTTCACCAGTTCTGCCAAAAGTCTGTGGCCGCGCTGTTGCAGTAAAGGTATTAGCCAATCCTGTTAAAACAAAACTATAACCTTGTTTTGAGCCTGCTCCCAAAACAGAATCTATATATGGCGGAGTAGAGGAAGACAAAATACTTAAGTCAGAAGGATAAGAAGTGCCTACTGATTTATAGCTTTCAACAGCAGTATGGACTGTCCTTAAAGAACTTTGAGCTGCGGTCTCATTTGCGCTTACTCTTGCTCGTAGGAAATTGGGAATAGCAAAGGCAGCCAGAAGGGCAATAACAGCTACAACAATCATAATCTCAACAAGGGTAAATCCTTTTAAATGATGATTATCTCTGATATTCTTTTGCACGCCTAACCTCCAAATTTTATACGAACATATTGTATTATTTTCTCTAATAAATGTCAATCTATTCTAACCAATTAATTCCTGCTTCATGTTTTTTACGTTGCCAAAAACTACTAATCTATCTCCTTTTTGAATCGTCTCTGAACCCTTAGGAGCACTTAATACGCCATCTCCCCTTTCAATGGCCAAAACTATAAAACCTTCGTTTTTAAAATTAGTGTCCAAGAGCTTTTTTTCAACTACCTTAGAATTCTCAGTAACGATAAATTCACATACACCAAGATTTTCATCAAGGGTGAGCACTTCTTCTAATATGACCTTTCTGAATAAGCGCCTCTTTTTTATCTGTCGTTCGACAATTTTGTGAAATATAGAACCAATAAATTTGCTCTTAAAAATTCTTAAGATTATAAAAATTACAACAAGGATACTAAGTAATTCGTAAAGAAATATATCTTCTCTAATAGAAACTAATACTGAACCCAATATAGTAAGAAAACCAATAGGCCCAACAATCATCAGAATCATTATAATAATCCGCCGTTGTCTATGTTCCATTATTGACTCGGCCTCTCTAGTAGTAAAGCCTGTACCGGTTAAGGCAGAAAGCGCCTGAAAACGGGCAATATGGAGATTTATCCCAGTAAGTTTTAGGGCAGTAGCAGCAATCTCCATAATAGCGCTAAGCGCTACTATAATAAAAGTAGTCACAATAATACTAATCATGTTCGCATCCTATCGTAAGTTAATACTTAAATCCAACAAGGTCTTTACTAAAAATGATTTTAAAAAGAATATAGCCAAAAAGGCTATTATCGGCGAAATATCTATGCCGAAACGAAAATCCAAAGGTAATATTTTGCGAATCGGATAAAGTATTGGCTCGGTCGTCTTATAGAGAATCTGCACAATCGGATTATAGGGATCCGGGTTTACCCAACTGATAAGGGCTCGAATCAATATCAGCCAATAAGCAATGGTCAGAAGGACATCTACTATCTGGGCTAAGGCTGATACAAAATTAGATAAGACAAACATAAACTATCTCCTAGATTATAAACGAGACTTATCCTGAATCTCTTACTATGACGTCCCACTTCAATAACTTTTCGCTGCTATCAAAGTATAAATAGACCTTAGTAGTATTAAAATACTCGAGAGGCCGCCGATACAATAGTTTCATAAGTCCAACTCGGCCCTCAAGAGGTATTTCTAAGATAGGCTCGCCGTAGCGGGCTATAATATATTTTTTCGTGAGTCCTTGCTTTATGCTGCCCCGCTCTATATCAGCAAGCAACAACTCAAATTTTCCCTCTTGCAACTTAAGTTGCCGATTTATTGCCTTGTTTTCTTTATCCAGGCGCAACAATAAGTTAAGATTCTGACTGCAACCGGCTAAGAACAATGCCAGACTTACTAATATTATTATATAGCGCATATACTGACTTATTATATCAATTTAAGGCCTATTCGTCAAAAGAGAAATTGCATAAATTAATTAAGGAAGGTTTTAGAGGCGGGAAGTTAAAAAATCACCAATTATTTGAACCGTAAGCACTAGAACTAGCCCAGAAGTCACCGGTGTAAGGATTATAGGCCCAAGCTGCTTTGCAAGGATCAGCAACACAAAGGGATCCTTTGGGATCAGTCGTAGCAACAACTAAATTATTGGAAGGATTAGCGCCTAAAGTATCAGGGAGGGAGTATATTATCTGACCCGGATTACTACCGCAATCAGTGTTAGCTACAAAACTGTTAGTAAAAGGAGGGCTTCTGGGTGCTACTAGATTAGCAGGAGGAGGTCCCATCAAAAGATTTGGCGGCATGCGCGAACTTAAAATAGAATTATCTACTTCTGCATTGTAAGACGCTCTCCTAACTTCTTCGTAAGTAGGCCAAGAATTCTGTCGCTGATGACAGCCATCACTAGTAATATTGTTAAGTTCATTATTAGCCCTTTGAATAAGGATAGCGCTTCTTACACTTTTAAGGGTTGCTTTTGCATTAGCTATTTGTGCCTTAGTATGAATACTCTGGAAAGCAATTACTGCTGCTGCCCCAAGAATAGCCAAAAGTGCTATAGCTATAACTAACTCAATAAGAGTAAATCCTCTTAGAAGTCTACGCCGCAAGCGGAACATCTGCTTTGATTGGATTACTTCTAAGGGACTAAAGCCTATCGATCTCTTAAGTTTTAATTTCACTACTCGTACCATCCTCCTTGCCAAGTCGGGTCAACCCCGTCATCATCTCCATCACCGTCATCATCTCCATCACCGTCATCATCTCCATCACCGTCATCATCTCCATCGCCATCGCCGTCAGCATCAATGACCTCTCCGTCATCAATAACGTCATCGACATCATCTTCCATATCATCTGTATCAATATCTTCATCATCGCCTAATGGAGTATCACCTATGCCTTCTACGATAATGATTTTAGCCACATCAAGCGGCTGGGGCAAATTCACATATTCTTTATGAATATCTACATCAAATTCTTTTTCTTTAGTGCCGTCCTTAAATTTCACCTTGTTAATATGAAGCCTTAATCGATTTATCTTTAAATCTGGTTCGCCTGCTTCCTCCGCGTTTAGGTAATCAATATTTAATCTGCCAGTGGGACTCTTTTCAACTAAAAGCTCATCAACTATAAGTTCCATCTGGCCTAAATTCTCATCAATGGTCATACTGGAAATATCAATCATTGCCTCATCGCTAAAACCTTCTGGATTTCTTATTTTTAGGCCTTTAATTGTTAGAAAATAACCTGAATCCACACTGACAACTTCTGAAGGAAGACCAGTAATCTTAGCAATCTTATCCTCAATAGATAAAGTAACAAAAGTCGATTTAGCAAATAAGATTATCACCGAACCTAATACTACTGATCCGAGAATATAAAGTATCTTTTTCATAATTACGCCTCTACAGTAAATAATACCAGAATCTTATAGAAATTACCAGAGAAAATGAATTTATCTTAGCTTCTCGATATCTTTTATCTTCAGGTAGTTATAAATAAAAAGAGGCACCCGTGTCTAGCGCCTCTTTTATTGGTTGCGGGGAGTGGATTTGAACCACTGACCTCAAGGTTATGAGCCTTGCGAGCTACCAGGCTGCTCCACCCCGCGATTATTTTTTCTCTTCAGGAACTATATGGTAAATTACCTCTCCCTTTCTAACAACGCCCATCTTTTCCCGGGCTACGCCTTCTAGATATACACTATCATGTTGCAATCTATCTATGTCTTTTTTTAAGACGAGGTTTTCTTCTGTTATTTCCCCAATCTGTTTTTTTAAATCTCTATTTTTTGCCTTTAACTCCTGCATCCTGGCAAATCCGGGAATAAAGATTATTAAAACAATAATGGCAATCGCGCATATAATAATTGAGCGTACCATCATCAACCTTTTAGTTTGAATTCCACTCCTGCATAGACAGCATCTTTACCTAAGAATTCCTCAATCCTTAACAACTCATTGTATTTGGCAATACGGTCTGTGCGGGAAACCGAACCGGTCTTGATTTGGCCAACGCCGGTTGCTACAGCAAGATGTGCTATGGTTACATCTTCTGTCTCTCCGGAGCGATGAGATATAATGGCATTATACTTATTTTTCTTTGCCAAGTCAATAGTCTCCAATGTTTCTGAAAGCGTGCCAATCTGATTTACCTTCACAAGGATAGCATTTGCAATATTGCCATCGATGCCTTTCTGGAAAATCTTAGGGTTCGTAACAAAGATATCATCACCCACTAATTGCAAATTCGGCCCTAATCTTTCCGTTAGCCTCGCCCAACCACCCCAATCATCTTCACCTAGACCATCCTCTAAAGAAATAATCGGATAACGAGACTGCAAATCAGCATATATCGCAATAATTTCATCCGAGCTTAATGGCTTTTCTGCTTCTTTTAGATTATATGTACCCTTCTTACCAAAAGAGCTGGCTGCAGCGTCAAGTGCTATAAAGATATCTTCGCCAGCGCGATGCCCGCACTTTTCGCTGGCCTGCATAATCAGTTCAATTGCCTCTTCGTTTGATTTTAAATTCGGTGCAAAACCCCCTTCATCTCCGACGGAAGTAGTCAAATTCTTGGATTTAAGAATCTCTTTTAAATGGTGAAATACTTCACAGCCATAACGCAATGCCTCACTAAAAGTAGGCGCGCCAACTGGCGCAATCATAAACTCCTGAATATCAAGATTATTATCTGCGTGCATCCCGCCATTTAAGATATTCATCAAGGGAACCGGCAAGATATTAGCGCTGTTGCCTCCTAAGAATCGAAAAAAAGGCACTCCCCTATCATTTGCTGCTGCCTTAGCTACAGCTAATGATACTGCAAGGATCGCATTCGCACCCAGCTTTGACTTATTCAGAGTGCCATCCATAGTAAGCATTAAAGAGTCTACCTTTCTAAAATCAGGCGGCATACTTCCTACTTTCTTGGCAATTATATTATTTATGTTATTTACTGCCTTGGTAACACCCTTACCTAGATATTTTGTTTTATCGCCGTCGCGCAATTCCAATGCCTCAAGCTCTCCTGTTGATGCCCCAGATGGCACTGCTGCCCTGGCTAAGCAAGAATTATCCAAGATACAGTCCACCTCAACAGTGGGATTGCCGCGCGAATCTAAAATCTGGCGTCCTATTATTTTACTAATCTTTGCCATTATTAACCCCCATTTATAAAAAATAAGTTCTAAAGAGTAATCCTCTCAACTTCTTCTTCTGCGGGAAATTCCTCTTCTGGTTCTCTCAGGAATTTCTTCTCACCTTTACCTGGTTTAACAGTTATCTCCATAGGCTCTGTAGTATAGACCTTTGATCCCTGCTTTAGCTCTGCTGCAGCGATATTAATTTGGCCTTCCCGCTTGGCTAAAAGCATGAGATTTAAAACGAATATCCTGTTTTTCTTGCCTGCCTCGATAGATATTCTATGCGATTGCGTTTGGGAGACAATATCAAAATCATCTCTTAACTTAGGCAGCTTTATCTCTGGGCTTCCTTTAAAACTGCCCTCAACAGTAACCTTAAAATTGAGTAGCTCTCCAAGGCTAATCTCTGTCTTATCGACTGAACTTGAAAATTTCAATTTCTCTGCCTGCTGTGCAAATAATACAAGAGAGAGAATAAATAGAAATAATAAAATGAAGCCGATAATCTTAAGCAATATACACCTTCCTGCCTTCTATTCTTAAGCGACCTTCAACAAATAAACGAATAGCCTCTGGATAAATCTTATGTTCAACCTTATGGATTTTAGACTCTAAGGTCTCTAACGTGTCTTTTTCATCAACAGAAACTGCCTTCTGCAATATAATCGGCCCATGATCCATGGCCTCATCAACAAAATGAACAGTAACCCCTGTAACCTTCACGCCATAATCAAAGGCTTCATTTATACCATGCGCGCCTTTAAAAGAAGGCAATATCGCCGGATGAATGTTAATTATTTTATTTTTAAAACGAATCACAAAATCAGTGCTCAATATGCGCATAAACCCTGCCAAGGCTATCAAGTCAATGCCTTCGGCCTCTAGCGCCTTAATAATCTCTGCTTCAAATTCTTGCTTTGATAGGAACCTTAAAGGATCAATAAATACTGCCTTTATCCCGGCGCGTTGGGCCTTTTTTAAGGCAAGCGCCTTTTTATTATCAGAAACAACAAGGCTAATCTCAGCATTAATTATACCTTTTTTCTTTGCCTTAATAATCGCAGCTAGATTAGTGCCGCGGCCTGATGCGAATACGGCTATCTTCATTTAATCCTCCGTTTCTTGATTACCTTTGTCGGACAAACCTCCAGACACTTTCCGATATTTCGGCATTTATCATAATTAAATTTTGCTAGATTGTCAATTACTTCTATTGCCTTAGTTGGACAGTTAATCTGACACTTCTTACAGGCAATGCAGCCAACTTTGCATACTGCCATCACATCACGCCCTAAATCAGGCGAGGAACAGGCAACAAAGTATTCCTTATTAACGGCTTCAAGGATAAATAAATCTTTAGGACAAATTTTTACGCAGTTGCCGCAGGCAGTGCATTTAGCCTCATCAATTACAGGCAGGCCCTCATTGCCCATTGCAATCGCTCCGAAAGGACATGCGCCTACACAACTTCCAAAGCCTAAACAGCCCCAACTGCAGGCCTTTTGACCTCCGCTGAGCAAATTTGCTGCTATACAATCTTTAACGCCGTCATAATCGCTTTTTTCGTCAACTTTATTTCCGCCGCAACAATGCAGGATAGCTATTCTTTTTACCTCAACCTCTAATTCCTTACCAAGCATCTTTGCGATATCTTCTTTGCCTTCTAAAGACGTAACAGGACAAGTGTTAATTGTACAAGTGCCCTGAATTAAACTTTGCGCAAACTGTATACAACCAGCCCTACCACAGGCTCCACAATTTGAGCCTGGAAGCTTTTCAACAATTTGATCAACGCGCTTATCGTGCGCCACGCAAAACTTCCGGGATGCAAAGGCCAAACCTAGCCCAAAGGCCAATCCTAATATAGCTAAGGTTAGTGTTGGATAAAGTATTTCCGTCATACTATCTCTATATTAAATTACTTGCTCCTTATTATTTCACTCTGTCGGATCAATCACTCTGCCAAAAAACAAAATGCTTCCAGAAGGATTATGGCGGATTAAGAATATGAAAGGATGGTCAGCTCGAAATATGACAGTAGGCTCCTCATTTGAAGCTGAAAGCCGCTTCATAACTACTGCTGTTGCTGCCGCAGCCTCAGTGCCTTCCTCATCAACAGCTATAAACGCCTTATGAATTACCTTGGAAATATATAAATCTTTCTTGCCAGTCATTCCAGAGAAATCAGCAGACCGATCAAATGCGTCAGTCATACCCATCAAGACAAGCGTTTCAGCCAGTGAAAATTCAGAAGTCATCTTAAACCTTGGCAAGAATACTATAACTTCTTTGGTCTTGAGATGTTGCGTCCATAAATTCAAATTCCTTTCATTCAGTGCCTCTTCAACTTGAGCTAAATCATCTTTTCTTTTAGGAAGCAATATAATC
This sequence comes from Candidatus Omnitrophota bacterium, assembly GCA_018830005.1. Lineage (NCBI taxonomy): Bacteria > Pseudomonadati > Candidatus Omnitrophota > Candidatus Omnitrophota bacterium. Next base: position 183,482 of record JAHJTE010000001.1, on the reverse strand, counting down.
ATAGAAAGATCATTGCCGCTATAAGGCAATTCGAGAATCTGCAAGTTACTATCTTGCATATAACCGAACTTCCCTCGCTGAGTCATCATGGGCACCTTGATAGAATTATCGCTAGATAACCAAAACAAAGCTTGTTTTGTAAGATCTTTTTCAAATTGACTTAGCCAATCACCCTTAAAATATATGGCATTTGTTAATACAAGACGCGTAAAGGAATTTAGGAGTCCTTGTTTTATTAACTCCTTTATCTTGTCTTTGGTTCTTTGTTCTACCCAGGCATTAATCTCTAGGCGCGCTGATTCGGTATTTCTTTCGAAGTTAACGTGGAAAAGTGCTGCTTCATAATACCTATCTGTCAAACCAAGAAAATCACTAAGAAAAGAGTAGCCTTCTTGAGCCCATAAAGCATTTGCAACGTTCAATTCAATATTACCCTTTGCTTGCACCTCGTTCAGCTGTGCCTGCAAATCAGCAAATGCAGGATGCAATTGTTCCTGACTCAATGTGAAACACAGAACATCAGCCATTTGTGCTGCAGTATTGCCGCGCGCGCCAGCATAGGTCATAGCAAGGGCAGTTGAAATGCTGTAGGAAGAAAGAAACAAATTACCCTTCTCTTTCCTCAGGTTATCATAAAGAGCTAGTGCAAACGAACTATTTCCATCAACAACAACCTTTGTTCTTGGGTTATTTTCTGGCTCGGCAAATACCAATGAACTGGCAAATAAAAACGTGAGAAATAATATAAGTATCTTTTTCCTTTTCATGGCTACCTCTTTTTTAACTCCATGCGCATCGCTCAATATCAAAACCTAAACCCCGTAAACCCCATAAACGCTAGGCTCATTAATGAGGCAACAATAAATGCAATTGGCACACCTTTAAAACATTCGGGTATTTCTGCTAAATCCAATCGTTCTCTGATTGCACTCATCAAAAATAGAGCTAATGTAAAACCAACTCCGGCAAAAAATGCCTGAATCACAGAATAGGAAAAGCTCGCCAAAACAGAATAGCCTTCCATAAAGAAATCATTGATATTTAATACCGCTACACCTAAGACTGCACAGTTAGTAGTAATTAAAGGTAGATATATACCCAGGGTTTCATAAAGGGCTGGGAAATTTTTTAGCGTAAACATTTCCACGAATTGCACGAAGGTTGCAATAACCAATATAAAAGATACTGTACGCAAATATTCAACATGAAAAGGAACCAAGATATAACGATAAAGGAGCCAGGTAATAATACTTGATCCGGTCATAACAAATATGACTGCAGCGCCCATGGAAAGAGCTGGTTTTGTTCTTCGTGAGACGCCAATAAAAGGACAAAGCCCTAAGAATTTAGAGAGGATAAAATTATTGACAAAGACCATGCTGATGATTATGGTCAGGATTTTATTAAAATTAACATCCATCAATGACAGCCCCCTTTGAGTTTAACTGTTTGGCCTCTCTTATAGCGAAAATGGTTGGAGATGGCAATCAAAACTCCAAGCGTAAACAAAGCACCTGGGGCTAAAACAAAAAATAGAGCTGGCTCTGCTTTAGCTAGAACAGGAATTCCTAAGATTTCCCCTGTACCTAAAACCTCTCTTATCACGGAAATAATAATAAGCGAAAACGAAAAGCCCACTCCCATTCCCAAGCCATCAAACATCGAACGCATAACTGTGTTACGGCAGGCAAAGGCCTCAGCCCGACCTAAGATAATACAGTTAACTACGATTAAAGGCACGAATATACCCAGGGATGTACGCAGATTAGGAAAATATGCATGTAGAACTAATTCAACAATAGTAACAAATGTAGCAATTACAACGATAAAACAAGGCAAGCGAATCTCTTTTGGGATTAATCTCTTGATACTTGAGATTATAATGTTTGAACAAGTTAAGACAAAAATGACTGCTGCACTCATTCCTATGGCGTTGCTTACACTGGTAGAGACTGCCAAGGCCGGACATAGGCCCAAAACAAGACCGAATACAGGATTGCTAACGCTAAGGCCTTTTGAAAATTCCTGGAATAATGTTCTCTTCATTTTAAATAAGGCAGAATTTTGCTAATTTCTTTTTTAAGTCCTTCCACAATTGCCTGGCTGGTAATCGTAGCTGCAGTAATTGATTCAATATTTTCTAGATTTAAATCTTTGAAATTTTTACCTTTAAACTGTTGAATAAACCAAGGTTTTTTTTTGCCGCTTCTTACCTCTGTGATTTTAGCACCTAATCCGGGCGTTTCCTGTTGAGATAAAATTTTGATGCCAACAATTGTACCTTCAGCATCAATACCGACGAGCATCTTGATTATGGATGAATATCCGTTTGTCTCGGCTCTAATAATATAACCTACAGTCTTTCCCTGAATATCTCTACCTACAAAATATGATGAATCACAATATTGTCTCTCTTTAAAATCCACTGCCTTAGGCAGGATCTCTCCTAGGGCCTGTTTTTCCTCTTCTAGCATCTGTTCTAAGTAAACAGGATGAGTAACCTTGTAAGTACCTGCCAAAACAAATGCACTTACTAAGCAAATAGTCATTAATATCAAAGCATAACGAAACATCTTATTAACCCCTCTTAAACCCATAGGGTTTCAACCTGCAAAACCTATCGATCGTCGGAACAAAGGCATTCATAGTAAGAATGGCGTAAGAGACGCCTTCCGGATAGCCGCCATATTTTCGAATAAGAAAAGTAATCAGGCCGCAGCCAAGCCCAAAAATAAGTTTACCCTTTTTGGTAAGCGGCCCTGTAACATAATCTGTAGCCATAAAAAAGGCACCCAGAATCAATCCGCCGGAAAGTATAGAAAGGAGAAAATCACCACTAAACAACCTTGAGCCGGAAAATACCCAGCTTAAAAATCCTGTTGTCAAAATAAAGGATATGGGTGTTTGCCAGGATATATATTGTTTATATAATAAGTATGCTGCACCAACAAGAAGGGCAATAACACAAACCTCACCAATACATCCACCTCTGTTGCCGATAAATAGATCCCAATAATTTAAAGGGAGTTCTGATATAGAGAATACGCCTTTTTCCTTAAGGATTGTTAAAGGAGTCGCAGAGCTCACAGCATCGATAGCAAAACGAGGATTAGTCCAACTTGTCATATGCGTTGGCCAGGAGGTCATTAAAAAGGCCCGGCCAACCAAAGCAGGATTAAATATATTAAATCCCAGTCCTCCAAATAAATGCTTTCCCACTCCTACTGCAAAAACTGTACCCAGAATAGGTATCCAGACAGGGACATCTGGCGGCAGGTTGTAAGCAAGTAAAAGCCCACAGATTAAGGCACTTCCATCAGAGGCAGTAACTTTACGCCGCTGCATTTTCTGACAGGCAATCTCTGTCAATGCTGCAGCTGCCAAAGAAACTAATATTACATAGAGTGAGTGTATGCCAAAGATATAAACTCCCGCAAAACCCACAGGGAGAAGTGCAATAAAAGTCGCCCACATCCTTCTTATGATGTGATCGTCTTCCTCAATATGAGGGCTGCTTGAAACAACAAGCCTACCTAACTTTAACTCTTTCTTTTCCATATCGGATTAAATGGACTAAATCGCGTTTTGCCGGACAGATGTAACTACACAGTCCACACTCAATACAATCAAAGATATTGAACTCTGCCAGCATATCCCACTTTTCTTTTTCTATAGCGATTGTTATCATTGCTGGTTCAATACGCGCTGGACAAATGTCAACACAACGTGCACAGCGACAGCAAACACGATCCTGCCTGAGACTCACCTCATTTTTTGAAAACAGGATTACTCCGCCGCTGGCTTTAATAATAGGCACATCCATACTGCTCTGGGCAATACCCATCATTGGGCCGCCAATTATGATCTTTCTTACTTCCTGCTGCAAAGGCGCACAAAATGCAATAAGCTCTCTTATTGAGGTACCGATTCTTACACGTAGATTCTTAGGATTAGCTAATGCCGAACCACATACAGTAACAACCCTCTCATATAACGGCTTTCGAAGATAAACTGCCTCATACACTGCAAATGCAGTTGCCACATTCTGAACTACAACTCCAATATCAAAAGGAAGCCCACCAGCAGGAACTTCCTTGGCTAGTATACTCTGCGTAAGCTGCTTTTCGCCTCCTTGAGGATAAACTGTCTTTAAGACACAGACTTTAAAATCATTATTTTTAGCCAGACTCTTAAATTTTTTTATAGCCTCTGGCTTATTATCTTCAATAGCCAAATAAACATTTCGCGTACCTAAGATCTTAAGCATCAATTTCATCCCGGAAATAATACCTTCGGGATTCTCAATCATGAGCCGATAATCGCTTGTCAAATAGGGCTCGCACTCTGCTGCATTTAAGATAAAGGTATCAACCGGCTTAGGAGGTTTTAACTTTATATGGGTAGGAAATGCCGCACCTCCCATACCCACAATACCTGCATCAAGGATGATTTTGCCTAAGGTATCTTTGCTTAAATTATCGACTTCTTCTTGGCTCCTTGGCTTGCGACGAATGTCCTCTATTGCCTCATCTTTAGCATCGCTTTTTATCTGGACACTAAGGCAACTTCCATTACTTGGATGAGGCATATTCTTGATGGATGTCACCTCACCAGAAATCGAAGAATGGATAGGCGCAAAAAAACCAGATTCGCAACTTGCTATTTGTTCACCCCGCAATACCCTGTCTCCTACCTTAACTCTGGGTTGGCAGATTTTACCAATATGCTGGCTTAGAGGTATGCTAACGCTTTCAGGTAAACCTAACTCCTGAATCGGCATATCTTTAGTACGTTCTTTATGGTATTTCATAAAATTATATTAAGCCGAGCTTAAGCTCGAGCTTAAGCTCGACGTCTTGATTCTCTTATAAGCCCAAAAATACTAAACAGAATAATACCCAAACCTGCTCCTACCAAAATCCAGAATCTGCCTAAAAATTCAGCTAAAGAGGCGCTAATAAACATTGCCAGGAGAAAACCAATATGCATTACAACTTCCAGAGAACTAAATACTCTACCCATCATTTTATTATCACTTAATTTGTGTACTAACGTATTTGAAGCAATCATAATCGGAGAAAGGGTCAACCCAAGCATAAAGCAAGAGATAGCAGCAATCCAAAACTCCTTAAATGTATATGTCAAAATCGCAAATAGGAAGAGTGCTAAGCCGCTTAAAGAAAAGGAGATAAATATAATCTTTAGATGTGACAATTTGTGACCCAGGCGGCCATAAATAAGGGAACCGACAAACAAACTTCCTCCTAAACAGATAGCCAAAAGGCCTAACTGAGAGGTAATCGAACCTAGGACCTCCTGGACAAAAACAATGGTGACAACATAGACAGCACCCAATGCTAACCACAATGTAAAAAGCACAGCAACAACATAACGCGTCTGACGATTTTTAATCAAAAAATAGAAAGCCTCTTTTATCTCACTTAAGATTGATTTCTTTATAACCTCCACAATATCCTTGCTTACCCCAGCAATGGCTCTTTTAGTTACTCTCAATCTAATATTTTCTGAAATAAAATAAAGCATTATAGCTGAGACAAGGAAAGAGCCTGCATCTAAATAGAATCCACCCTTTACGCCCAAGATGTGGGGAGAAACTAATAGGCCCCCAATACCTAATCCAAACATTGCCGCAATCATGCCTGTTGTATGCACTAGGGAATTAGCTAAAAGAAGATCACTCTTTTTAACCAAAGACGGTATTATAGACATCTTAGCCGGAACAAAGAATCTACCAACAGAAAATACAAAAAAGATAGCAATGTATATAGGAAAAATTGGCTTAAGATTCAAAAGATAAAAGGCAATTATAAACACTAGACATGCACGGGCTAAGTCACAGACAAACATGGTGCGCTGCCTACTCCATCTATCAACATAAACACCAGCTACCGGACCAATTATAAATACTGGTATTATTGTGAAGGAGAGCAGCTTTGCCATCTCCCAAGTTGAGCCGGGAGCACGGCTGTAGATAAGAGCAATCAGCGCCATTTGATTAAGCCGGTCTCCAAATTGGGAGATAATCTGGCTTAACCAGAGGAGAAAAAAATTCTTATTTTTTAAAATTTCTCTAAATTTTGCCACAGCCTATCTTCCTATAAGAATTTTGCTTTCAGGGATAACTTAAGCCGATGAGAGGGATCGAACCTCCGACCCGCGCTTTACGAAAGCGCTGCTCTACCAACTGAGCTACATCGGCAGAATTTCAGACTTTGATTATATCAAAAACTCCAACTATCTACAAGGATGAAGGTCTTGCTAAACTTCATGCCTTATAAACAAAAAAGGACTCTTTAAGTCCTTTTAAATATACATGGTGCCGAGGGCCGGGATCGAACCGGCTACGCCGGGATTTTCAGTCCCGCGCTCTACCATTTGAGCTACCTCGGCCAGATTTGACAGGCTCTTATTCTATCAAAATAGCGCCAGATGTCAATATTCTGTTTTGGTTTCTAGCTATGACCTTAACTGTCAGTAAGGAAAAAAATCAACGAATAATTTCAATCTGTGACGGATGTCCAACAACTATTTCTGGTCCGTTATACTCCTTGATTTTACCAAAGACCCTGATAACCCTGCCCTTATATCTTTCGGGGCTTATGCCAGCGGCGAGGAATGTCGATAAGTCGCCTTGAAAAATAACCACAGTGAAATCAGTCCGGTAATCACGATCAAAATTTAAATATATAACTTTCCTAGACTTTACCACATCCAGAACTTCACCCTCTACAGTGGCAATATTGCCGATAAAGCGATGCGCCTCTTCTGCTCTAAGGAAAAGTTCTTCCTGCCATAGGCCCCTGTTGTTATCACGCGCCTTGCCTTGAGCAGCTACCAGTATCTCTGAATATTTTATATTAGGAGCTATTAAATACAAAAGAGCAAACCCCTGCTCTAAGATAATTTCGTTAACAAATGTATTATCTACAAAACAATATGCCAGCAATCTACCGTATTTATCAGTGCGCTCTCTATCAAATTCTAGCCTTACAGTCTTTGCCTTTACTAGTTCTTCATTTAACAATTTAGCGCTTTGGGCAAAAGGTTCGTTCTTTTCAATCCAGTCTTCACCTATTCGCTCGCTTAGTTCTGGCGTATCAATCCCTATATATCTAACCAGTCTACCATCTGCCAGCTCTATAGTATCGCCGTCAATAACTTCAGCGACCTTGGCATTTATCTGTTTTTGAAAAGGACACGGCTGGCAGCCAACTAAAAAACTTAAGAAAAAGAATAATACTATCAAAACAACTCTGCTTATAGTCTGCCTCAACATAGGTAATCTCTTTCTCATCTATAGCTACGATCCAGCTTCTGCATTATTTTTACAAATATCTTCTGGGCAAGGCCAATGTTTGGCATAAAGTATTTTCTCGATTTCACTTTTAAGCGATTTGTTGCTTCAGTTAATTTCTCAATACGAATAATCACGTAACTTGAAAAGACGTCTGCCTCAATAACCCTAGCCTCTTCATCAGCATTTTTGATAAAACCTAAGTCTGAAATTACATCTTTTGCTGCCTGCCAGATATCTTGTGTATCCTTACTCAACTCAACAGCAACAGTATCTCTACTTATTGCATAACCGCCTAAAACCCCCACGCCACCGATAATCAATGGTACGCAACCTGCACTTAGTAATCCAATAATCAAAATTGGAATTATCCTCTTCATAGAAACCCTCCTCTAACTCTATAGATTAAATTATTTTATTTCCTTAGCCGTAAATATGCGTTTAAAACAAAAAAATACCAAAGAAAGTATCGTACTCCAGGAAATAACCAAAAGAATTATGCCGCCTAAAGTCATCTTAATTCTCCCTAAACTGTAACTTCCTGCCTTTTCCTCTTCCAGGCAATCTTTACTAACGCAACCAATACAAAAAGCATCACCAATAAACCCAGCCTAGTGAAAAGGATATAAGGCCTATTAACACTAGAGATATTCTGCATGAAGATAATCGGAAGCCATTCTTGAAAGAACCAAACACCGAGTACAAGAAGTAAAAATAAAGGTGTAACGTATTTAATTACAAATTTATAAACCTTGGGAACCTTCATTTCTGCCCCATGATGAATCTCCTCCCAGGCCTTATCTATGCCAAATACCCAGCCAAAGAGGATGGCCTCAACCGTAGCGAACAAAACCAAAAAGAAAGTTCCTCCCCAGAAGTCCAGCTCATCCACAACGCCATATTTTAAGAAAAATATTGCCGCATGGCTTAAGATAAACACTGTTATTCCAAATAATATTACTGCTTTCTTGCGAGTAATATTAAACTCATCTTCTAAGAAGGCAACCGCCGGCTGAGCCAAGGAAACACTTGAGGTAATCCCAGCAAGAAACAAGAGAAAAAACCAAATAAAGCCAAAGATAAAGGGAAATGGAATCTTAGCTAATATCAGAGGCATGGTAACAAAACCTAAATTGAACACTCCTGACTGGGCAATCTTACTTACCGAATCTGGACCAAAAAATACAAATGCCGCGGGAATAATTATGCTCGCCCCTAAGATAACCTCAGCAAATTCATTAGTACTAACTGCAGAAAGTCCAGAAAGCGCGATATCATCGCCTTTGGATAAGTAACTGGCATAGGTGAGTATGACGCCTATTCCTACACTTAAGGTAAAGAAAACCTGGCCTGCAGCTTCAAGCCAAACCTTTGCTGAGGTTAAAGCAGAAAGATCTGGATTCCATAAAAAACCAAGACCGTTAACTATATTCCAGCTAGGCCGGGTTGGATCTGGTGTCCCTAATGTCAGAACTCTGAGCATGAGCACAAAACCACAAAGAAAAAGAATAGGCATCGCAATCTTGCATAATTTCTCAACGCCGCCTCTTATACCTCTATAGATAATGCCAATATTGACAAAAAAGGTAATGAGGAAAAATATATAGGCAGGTGCGATACTGGCAAAATATTGGTTAGCCTCAAGCCCCTGATAGCCTCGCAGGAAACTCTGCATTGCCTCTTGATTGACTGCAGCAGCATATTTTCCGGTTAAGGCAAAGATGCTATAACCCAGCGTCCAAGATGCAATATAAGAATAATAGATAAAGATTACCAATGGCCCGAAAATGCCGATTACGCCAAAATATTTTATAAACCGGTTTTTCTGCCAAACGCTGTGAAAGATTCCAGGAGCAGTGCCATGACCGAATCCGCCGCCATAACGGCCTAATGTCCATTCTATCCACATTAAGGGAATGCCCAATAATAGCAAGGATACAAAGTAGGGAATCATAAATGCGCCGCCGCCATTTGCAGCTGCCTTGGCAGGAAACCTTAAGAAATTACCCAGGCCCACAGCGCTTCCGGCAACAGCCATAATAATACCCAGACGCGACCCCCAACTATCACGCTTACGAGATTTAGATAAGAAATTTTTACTCATATGTTTCTTATTATACTATTAGCAAAATCTTATTTCAAACTTAAATAGTCTATTTTTCGCTTTCTATTTCAAGGCTCGAGGTTAGAGTTATATCTGTAGCAATCTTCCATAAGGGGATAGCATTATTAGCATATTTAATTTTATAAGATGCTGAAACCACATCGCCTACATTTAAGTTATCTTTTTCTAGCTGTTCTCCAGCCTCGTCTACAATATTTGTCCCTTCTTCTATTATCAAATTTATTCTTTTAAGCTCACTACGATAATATCTATCTTCCTCAGTGTATTCTACAGTTATCGTAGGCTTTTCAGCCTCCAAATCAACAGCTACAATCTTACCGCTTACCTCACGGTTAAACTTAAGTAGCACCGCATGCGCCTGATCAGAAATAATAATAAACATCGAGATAATAAAAATGGCGGATAGTAAAATAAAAATCTTTTTCATGTTTTTCCTCCTTCAATACTGATAAATACGATTTCGCTATTTCTGTTCACAACTTTGAGAATCTTCGAGATATCCACAACAGAGCAAAGCTTAGTAAAAGTACGGTGATGGAAATACTATGTAGTAAAACAGGGCCGATATTGACTCCGACATTAAGAAAATCTAATTTCTTAAGAGAAATTGCCATTACTTGGCCTACAGGCGGGATAAAAAAGAAAGACATATCAATAATTTTCTTAAGCCAAAGAATGTTAAATGAAGAAATAAGAGATTGTATATCTACTCTAGCCAAAGATGTCAGAATAAGTAAAAACGGAAAAATAGCTGAGAGAAAACTGGGCCATAGCGAAAAGAAAAATACTGCCAACGTCGTATATAATATCGCAAGTAATGCAACGGGAAACAAAGCAAGCATTGTTCGGAACAAAAATTCTTTTGAAAACAAAGCAATGATAACTAAAAGCTCTAACGATAAAAAGGCCCAGCAACTTAAAAAAACAACTATTAACGCAATTATTGTTCCGAGAAAAATTTGCGTTGGCTGTATCGGCTTTGAAAGCAAAAAAATAAGATTATCTCTTCTAAATTGCTTCATTAATACCGCAAGGCTTAAAGAGATGCTCAAAAAGATAAGAAAAAGATTTATAGAACCTAATCCGGCTAAGGCAGCATTCTGGCCTGCGTTGCGATATCCAAATTGAGCTAATTCCGGCAGGAAAAAATAAAGAAGTGAAGGAAGGACAAATAGAGCGCCGATACATGTAAATATAAAAAACGTCGGTCCGTATGCCAACTTCAAACTAATGCGAGATATCGCTAAAATTTGGCGCATGACATTTTATTTAAGAGGTTACCTCAAGGAATACATCATCTAAAGAGCGCTGGCTTAACACATCTTCTGTTTTGGCAGATAATTTCAGTTTGCCATCTTTGATTATAGCCAAACGATTACATAGCTTCTCTACCTGGCTTAAGATATGAGAGCTAACAATAACGGTTTTGCCTTCATCTTTTAGGCTGATAATGATATTGCTTAAATGTTTGACGGCAAGTGGGTCTAAATATACTGTGGGCTCATCCAGAATTAACAAGTCTGGCTCATTAATAAGCGCGCAGGCAACACCTATAATTCTTTTCTGGCCGCTAGAAAGAAGGTGGATATGCTTTTTAAGTAGACCTTCGAGGTTGAAAATTTCAATTAAATATTCTATGCGTTTTTTTCTAAGAGCAGAGTTTTGACCAAAGATATTAGCCAAAAATTCCAAAAGTTCTTTTACTGAGACATAATCCGGTAATATATTTTCTTCTGACAAGTAGCCAATTTTGCATCTAAGCTCATCACTATGTACATTAAAATTCTCACCAAAAACCTTAACCTCGCCTCCTGATTGCCTTAGCAATCCGGCAATTATATTTAGGGTGGTGGTCTTGCCGGCTCCGTTTGGTCCGAGAAGGGCAAAGATATCACCTTTGTATATCGTCAGATTCAAGGCATCCAGGGCTTGGACCTTTTCTAGGGAGAATAGATTAAGACGTCTATTGTAATACTTAGTTAAATTATTAATCTCTACAATTTCTTCCGGCATGGTTTTAAGTAAAAATGTCGAATTTATCTAATTAAATAATTACTACAAGGCACTATTTTTCTGAATAAGAAATAACAATATCAAAACGTTCTTGTTTTCTTTTTAAATCTTCAGGAAAAGGCGGAAAAGGACTTGAGGCAAGTACTGCCTTTAAGGCAAGCTCTCCTAAATCATCACTTGTGGCAAAGGCAACCTCTGGATCTGCCAACAACTTACCATCAGCACCCAGAACAAAAGAAATCTCTACTTTCCCAGATGAAAAATCATCTCTGGCAATATTGCTTGCCTGCTCAGCTATAATTTTGCGCAAGCGGGTAAGATATCCAACGTAACTTAAATCTAGGGAATCCTCATCGTTCTTTAATTCTGCTTGGCTCTCCTCGGACTTTAGCGAACGTATCTTGTCTGGCTCAGGTTTATTATAATGCTCTAAAGTATTAATGCTTTCTTCAAATTCTAAGGCATTAGCCTTGGTTTCAACTAAGGAAGGAGAGAGTATATGAGGAGTTAAAAATATTACAAGTTCCTTCTTTCTAACCTCATCACTCGTGTTTTTAAATAGGTGGCCGAGTATGGGTATATCTCCTAAAACCGGGATTTTATTTATTGTCTGAATTATCTCGTCTTTAATTAAACCAGCAATTATTATAGTTGAGCCGTCTTTAACCATCACCGATGTCTCGGCCTCAGAAGTAGAGACAATAGGTATTTCACTTATTGTATCGCCGCTTGTTATCTCTGTGCGTACAGCAGAGCTTACTACTGGCTTTATTTTCATTGTCACAAAACCTTCTTGATTGATAGTGGGCGTAACGTAAAGCTGAACTCCCACATCAACAAAATTAACGCTTTCGGCAGTTATAGTTGCTCCTGTGCCCGATTGAGAAGTAGTCTGGGTAATATAGGCTTCTTTTGTGCCGATAAGAATCTTTGCCTCCTCATTATTCAATGCCGTTACTCTGGGACTTGAGAGAACGCGCGTGTCTCCAATAGTTCTTAGCATGTCAACAACACTTTTATATTCACCTACCTCGTCTATCGCGCTAGTAGTACCCAGTGTCAATGTGCCGCCTGTAGTAAGGCTTAAAGGAAAGGTATTGCCAACCTTGAAATTCTTTTCAATCCAATATTCCCAGTCAATGCCAAGTTGAAACCTATCACTTAAGGTGATTTCAACAATCTTAGAATCAATGAGCACCTGACGCGTACGCGAATCAAAGGCATTAATAATCTTTGCAATATTATCTATTTTTTCAGAATAATCAGTGACAATAATCTTATTAGTGCGCTCATCAATCGTAATGGTTCCTATGTTTTTACTTAGCATTTCTTGAATTTTATTCTGGAGCTTATCCGAATCTGAGTAGTTAAGATCAAATATGCGCGTCTGGGTTGGACGGTCAATATGAAGTAACATCTGGCGCATCTGCGATAATCTCTCTGGGGTATCCATAAGTACAGCTACATTAGATCCCTCATCGACAAAAACCTTACCAATCGTAGACTTCATCTGGTTGAGGGTAGGGACCAAATTCGCTGCCTTAGCATATTTTAACTTTACGACAGAAATCTCTTTTTTGTCGGCAAATTTTTCACCGAAGCGCGCTTCATAATCGCGGTCAGTCATTACACTAATAATTCCATCCTGCTCTTCGTATGCAAGACCATTAGCCAATAAGATTATGTCAAGGGCCTGACGCGGCATAACACCTTTTAAGAAGATGGTGACCTTTCCCACTACATTTTTACCCACGACGATATTTAATCCTGAACGCATAGCCAATGTCTTTAGGACATCTACAATATCCATACCCTTGATATCAAGAGAAATCGTCTCATCCAAGGGCTCTTCTTTAATTTGCAGCTCCTTGTTCATTGGGTCTTCTTGAACTTCTGCTTCTTGCTGGGCAAGGACACCAAAAGGAAAGATCAGAAAAATCACTAATGTCAAAATTGGGAATATTTTCGTATTAATCATAATGGACCTCCATTTAATCTATTATGTCCACCTTAGCCAAACGTGTCCGCAGGTAGACAATCGTTTATAGATACAAATCAAACTTCTCACCCTTATAATCAAATAGCACTTTACCTTTTCCTACTTCTTCAACTAAGAACTCCTTTAAATAATCACCAACACTTAAGGTGTAATTTTTATTTTCGTTCTGATCCTCAACAATTGCTTGAGACTTAATGCCTGAAATTATGCCTAATAATTTTAGCTTACCAACATACTGCTCCGCATCAAATATAGAAGATGCTAAACCTTCGGATATCATCTGCATGCCAGAGGAAGTAAATATATCACGCCTCCTGCCGGCTGACAGATAGTCAGTAAATTCCCCCTCAAGGGTTTCAGGAAAAGAAGCAAATTCTAAATCCTTATCCTTTTCAAATCCCTCTCTTTCTACCTGGCTTATTTCTCTGCTGCTATAGATAATGTTAAAAACAAAAAATAAAAATATAATTACAAGCAAAGTATGCAAGACCTTATTTATAAATTTAAAGCTGAAAATAGGGGTTTTGAGCTTCTTGATCCGCTTTTGATGTGTCCGCAACTTTTGGGTTCGGACTGGAAGCTCTGGCGACGAAGGCTGCACGCTCTCCTGTGCATCGGCCTGCTTTTTCTTCTGCCGGGCCCCCTTTCCAGTAGCGTCTTTAATCAGGCGCAATAATTTTTCTTCTGGTGATGGTCTATCCATTTAAAAAAGACTCTCTGTTTATAATCTCTTCAACAATTCCTCTATCTACTATTCTCTTTTCTTTCATGATCAAAAGTTCCAATGCGTCATGGCAAAGAAGAGTAATCTTGCGCGGATAACCTTGAGTATATTCATAGATTAATCGCATCGCCTCTTCACTAAAGAGGCTGGCTCCTTTATCAAATCCCGCCTGATGTAATCTAAATTCAATCATCTGTTTTGTCTCGTTCTCGCCCAGGGGATTAATTATGTATTTTAAGGCTATACGGTCAGTGAAATTCTTCGCCCTTCTTAAACGTGGTAAGAGTTCCATTTGAGACATAATCACAAGTTGTAATAGTTTATACTCATTGGTTTCATAATTAAGCAGGCTCCTTAGAATCTCAAGGTGATCCGGAGTCAACTTCTGCCCCTCATCAATTAATAAAATTATTGTCTTGTTTTCCTCTACACCTTTTGCGAATAGATAATCCTTTAGTGACTCCTTATAATCCAGCGTGGACTTAAAATTCGGGTGTATCCCCAACATCTTAATCAATGAAGAAAGAAATTGAAATTCAGTTTTGTAATTAGGATCTAGTATGAGGTGAAAAATAAAGTCTGGCTCATTCTTAAATACCTGAAAGAGGGTGCGGCTAAGAGTGGTCTTTCCTGTGCCAATATCACCGACAATAAGACTTAATCCTCTGCGTAAGCGTATGGAGATCTCAAGCCGCCTCAAGGCAGTCTCGTGACCTAGGGAATGATAAAGAAATTCAGGATCTGGGCTTGTCGAAAATGGTTCCTGGGTTAGGCCAAGTTGGCTAAAATAGCTCATTTTTCTATTAGCTACTTAGTATACTTTTTATGTTTAATAATTTCTTTTATGCACGCAATGGATTTTTTTTCTTTACGCAGTTGCCGAATATAACCTAGGAGTTTAACTGTATTGTCTGTAAAATAACGGAAGTTAGTTTCCGGGCTACGGCCAAACTCCTTAATAAGACCAATTTTAAGATAATATTTTATAGTATGCGTTGAATAGCCTGTAATTCTTGCTAAGTCTTTTAATAGATATATGTTGCGAACCATAATCACTCTCCACCTAGAGAGTGATTTTACCGCAAAAATTAAACCTTGTCAAGTAATTTTTAATGGGTTCTGACTTCATTTAAGGAATTGCCACTCTAGAGACGGTTAATGTGGCATTAAGGAGATTCCCCTTAGAGATTCTTGAGCTGAGGTTAAACTTCTCAATCCTCAACAGGAGTTGTGAGGATTCTAACGAAAATATAAATCTTAAAATTTGCTGGCTTGTTCCTTCAGACTTTAATTCAATGAGAAATCTCTTATAAAACCTCTTATCTTCTATCTCATGAGGTCTTAAATTCAAGATATTCACACCTGCCTCTTTGGCTATTGACTCTATTTCAGAAAGTAAGCGGGCCATTTCCAAATCCTGGCTTTCACCCATCTTAATCGCAGCAATGAATGCATCATATTGACTTTGCACTGATCCGCCTTTAGAAAGTCGCCTCGCCCTTACCAGTTCTATCTCTTTTGCTTTAACCTCTTGTGTTAATCTCTGATTTAAATTAAACAAAGGCAACAAGATAAATTTGAATATCAGGCTAAAGGCAATAATTAATATAGTAAAATAAAAAATGTTCTTTTCTCTTTTCGACAGCTGACTTATCAATTTCATTTTATTCTCTAGCTATTCGCTATCCTTTAGGGGACAATCTATCTGAAAATCCGTAATTTCAACTGTTTTGACTTTTCTCTTCGTAGCATAACGCACGCGTACGTCTTGGAAATATGTACTTTTTTCCAAGGCCCCTACAAGAGTAAAGACATTAGATAATTTATCGGCCTGCCCCTTTATTATCAAAATCTCATCTTTTTGAATACTAAGGCTATTTAAATATATCTTGTCAGGAATGATAGTGTATATTTCTTTTATAAGCTGGGCGGTAAAAACCTTTGATTTTAACTGCTCGCGTATTATCTCCAGGCGTGAACTTATCTTCTCTCTCATAGTGGCTTCTGGCAATAATGTTGCTATCTTCTGCTCTAATGTTTTTAAGAGCCTCTGTTTATCATAAATATGTTTAACAAAGAGACCAAAAGAAAATGCAATAATTAATAGAACTAAAGATATACATTTGACTCGTTCCTTTTTTAGCCTTTGCCAATTTAGCCTGGCCTTAATATCCGCAGGTAAAAGATTTATAGAAAAATTCTGCCTGCTAACTGCAGCTCCCATAACTGAGGTAAAGGAGGTATCTGATTCTCGTAAGGTCTTTGCTATTGAGGCCTGCGACTTAATACATTCCTCCTCAAGTCTAGAGATAATTTCTACAGGACGAGAAAAATTTTCGGATAATGCCTTATCCGTATCCTTTGTGGCTAAACGGCTGCCGCTTAAGATAAGGCGAGTTATATTCTGCTTACCTATTTCCTTTTCAGCAGTCTCCAATGTACGCCTTATCTCATCCTGAAGTTTATTCTGCCAGGATAGACCTTGCGTATCTTGTAATTCGCGTGAAAAACTACGAGTAAAAATTAGTTCTCCCCCATTTATAATCATAATATCAACACTACTCGTATCGACATCAATAAGAACAATCGTCTCATTTTTAATGTTCACTTTATTAATAAATCTTAGCCAGTGAGCACATACTTCTGAACTTAAAATAACACTTGAGGCCTCTATGCCTATGGCCTTAAGAAACGAAAGATAACGCCTTACTAGATTTTCTTGGGCTAAAATCACAATACAATAAGTATAACCTTCACTATCAGAAGTAATCTTTTTGTAACTGGATAGTATTTCTCCCGGTGCATAAGGAAGCAATTTAGGGATTTGAAGCATAAGCATCTTTTCAATCTCTTGCTCTTCTAAACTGGGCAGCTTAAGATAGCGGGTTGTTACGTTGTGGCGAGGCAGACAAAGAAGGCAATTTGTAATTTCGATTTGCTCCTTGCTTAAGAGGCTCCTAATCTTGCCTTGAGTTTCTTTCTTAGATAGGTCGCCGACGCGGGAGTAAAAAAGATGGGTAAATTTTGGTTTTCCTAAAATTGACTCTGCCTGAGCAATTTTAATCGAGTCATGATTCAGCTCGACGCTGCTAAAGACATTCTTCTTGGCTTTTAATCTCTTCATTGTATTAATACTCTTGCCATTTAACTACCTTGGGCATCTTTACTGCTGCTCGGTCTTTCTCTAATATACACAATGCCCTCTTCTGAGCAACTTTATTTAAAGACTGGGCCCAAATATCTGCCCGAAAAAAACTGGAGTTGAACTTAATTATATCCGCGCACTTAGCAAACTCACCCAAAGAAGTTTGGCTACTCAAGGCCAAAACAATATCTTGGAACTTTTCAAAAATTCTATCATCTACAGTTCCGATCTCACCATCATCGCCAAGCCTATAATCAACAACCTCACCAGCTAATTTCCTGGCAGTCGAATCCAAAGTTCCGCGACTAATAAGCAGGGAACTCAAGAGGAGCTCACTTACAGTATTAATATTTATTTTACCATCACCATAAACAGTTATAAAGGGTTTAATTTTTTCAAATTTATCAGGATCCATGCCTTTAATAAATAATAATTCTTCAATGCTAGATAAGGGTGCGTTTTTACAATGATAAGGCATATCCAGGCCAGTATAGTAATCATCCTCAGCTCCGTCAAAAGATGTAATCTCATCCTCATCAATCCAATCTAAAATGGAAGCGGATATTTCTCTGGAATTCTCTATTTCAGCTTCTAGAAAAAATGTCTGCAAGTGATTGGCCGTAGCGGTATTGATATTCAGCCTCGCCTGCTCATCGCTAAGCCCATAGAGTAAAGATAGGACGCCAGTTTCATCATCTACTTTATGTATTATGCTAAATACAGCCTGTTTAAGCTTGACATCCTTAAAGATTGACTCGTTAAATTCATCCCATATACCATTAGCCCAGATCTCGTTCATGCTGTCGTAACCATTTATATCTTGGGCGATGATATAAGCTGCTGATTGTACTGCAGCCTCTAAGGCAGAGCAGGCCTTTAATCTGTCACGAGAGAATCTAATCAGATGAAGCTCAATAGATATGCGATGTGCCAGGCCAATAGCCAATAAAGTCAGAATAGCTACGATCCATAAGGCAACAATTAGAATCAAGGCCTTATTGTTAACTTTTTTATACGGCTTTATGTAATCCATAACTCCTAACAATAATACCCCATTATTCCTCAGGCCTTCCTAATTCTCCCGTCGGAATATATATGATTTTTGTCAACTCTATGGGTTGGCCCGTTTCAGGTTCATCTATCTTCAAATAAATCTTTACTGCTAAAGGCAACTCATCGCTTGCCAGCCAGTAATCATTCCAAACTACTGATTGAGCCTCTTCATCTTTATAGGGAAATTCAATGCTGAATTCACTTAAATTATCCAGCAGGAGACCAGCACTTACTTCTTCTTCGGAAAATGCCAAATTGCCAGCAAAAACCTTTCTAAATAATTCTTTATCCTCTTTCCAATATTCTATCTTGCAAATCTGAAAGTTATCTTTATGTTGTTCTGAAGTAAAATTCTTAAGAGTATAAAATGAGACCTTCGATTCTTCTGCTTTAAATCTGACATCGGATTCAGAAAATTTATAGCTATTTCGTAAATCCAAGGCAATTGAATCTAAGGCCAGACGTATCCCTTGATAGCAAGAGGCAAACCTCTCACCTCTTTTGTATGCAGTCAATCCTACTCTAAATGCCGAATACAGCGAGGTAACAATAATGGAAAATATCAAAATTGCAATTAAGAGCTCAACAAAAGTTATGCCTCTCTTATACCTAAGCACACTACTCTTTAGCCGATAGTTTAAGATATTAAAAATCATGCTAGACTGCCTCACTCTTCTACTTGTGCCGTCAGCACATACGTCGATGTTGAGAATTCTCCCTTTGTCCAGGAGACAGTCAAAACCATCTCTGAAAGATTAGGAAAATCCGTTAAAAATAATTCTTGCCTCAAATTAAAGTCTGTTTTACCTTTAGAAACTTTAGAGCTTTTAGGGAAATCCCCTCTACTTAGAAAAGGTTGGGAGTAGGTTTCTAACTTGACATCCCAGTTGAGTTCATCCATTAACATCAATGCCTCTGTATAAAGAGAGGCTCGTCTTGCAGCAAAAAGAGAAGAGCTTAATGCCTGAACAATAAATACAATCGCCGTACCTAGAACTACTACAGTTATCAACACTTCAATCAAAAGAAAACCAGCTCTTGCCTTATCCCTTAACCTACTATAAGAGTTCTGATTTAAAAACCCACGGAATCGCTTAAAAATCTGCTTAGTCATTATATCCTATTCTTTTTCCTCAATAATCTTAAATTCGCCAAAGACCCCTGACTTTCCTATTGTATAGACTCTGCCATCAGTATTTTTAAGAACAACTATTATTTCATCAGAATCTCCGCTTGGATAAAAATTGACATGATCTGCTGAGGTCTTAATGTTGATATCGTCTGTTATCTGAGCTATCTTTCCGAAGCGACCACTAATAGGCTGGAAGCCTTCGATTTTGTCATCGCTTTCTGTGCTGAGTGAGTAACTCTTATCTTCGATATCAAAATTTAGACGATAAATCCTTGACTCGACAATTGCCTTAGCCCGAGCATAGCGCGCAGTACTTAAAATATTAAGGGCAATATTTTCTAAATTCAGACGGTTATATGTTTTTTTGAATGCAGGCAGACTAATTCCAACCATTACGGAAAGAACCGCTACAACCAATAGAAGTTCAATTAACGTGAAGGCGAATTTATTTTTATGGAGAGATCTCACTTTGCCAGCTGGTAATATCATCAGCGCTTTCGATCCCGTCAGGCCCTAAACTGGATAGATCGTAATCCTGGCTGTGGTCTCCGGGAGATTTGTATACATAAGCTCTTTTCCATGGATCTTGGGGTATCTTTTTCAGATAAGGCCCGTGCCAATTGTTAGGTAGGGGCGAAACATCCGATTCAACAACCAATGTCCTTAAACCCTGTTCTGTCGTAGGATATCTTCCGTTGTCAAGCTCATACATATCTAAGGCTGTAGCTATATTGGCATTTATATCCGCGCCTGCTGCCGCAATCCTTGCTTGTTCTGACCTTCCGGCAAGACGCGGCAGAACCATAGAAACAAGGACGCCGATGATGATTACAACGAGCATTAATTCGATCAACGTAAAGCCACTATTACTCTTGCGCATATTTACCTCCGGTTATCTGCGATCATCCCTGCATCAACCCACAATCAAGTTAATCTGGAAAATTGGAAGCAGCATTGCTATTACTATAAAACCAACAACTAAACCAATGAGGAAAATGAGTGTTGGCTCTAAGGCTACGGTAAATGTCTTAATAATCCTTTCTACATCACGCTCAAAACTGCTTGCTAAACGCGCAAGCGACCTATCTAAACTTCCTGATTCTTCTGCAACGGCAATAATACTGGAGACGAATGCAGGAAAATATTTGCTCTCCTTTATTGAGGTTGAAAGACTAGCTCCCTCGCGTATTGCAGTAGACATTGTCTTTACCTCTTGCCTGATCATTCCGTTAGATAAGGTATTAGCCACCAGCTCTAAGGCAGTCACAATTGGAATACCGCTTGCTAAGAGTAGAGATAAGGTGCGAGAAAATTGAACGATGTGTTGTTTACGAATGAACATCCCTAAAAGAGGAGTTTTGAGTTTGCTGCGGTCAACAAAAATTCTACCTTCTTTTGTTTTAATCCTCTTATTAATGAAGAAAAATAAAACTACTATAATTGCAAAAAAAACAAAAAAATAATTTACTATCATTGAGCTTATACCCACGACTATCTGTGTGGGAAGAGGCAACACCTGACCCATATCCTCAAACATTACCCCGATACGCGGAATGACAAAAATCAAAAGGACTGCTACTGTTAAAATGCCTACTGCCAAAACCAATACAGGATAAACTAAAGCAGAGATTATTCTCTGACGTAGATCTTCGCCTTTTTCTAAAAAATCAGCTAAGGTATCTAATACGTGATTTAACCTTCCACTCAATTCGCCGCTTCTTACAACATTGATATAAAGGCTAGAGAAAATATCTTTATGGTGGCTTAGACTTTCGGAGAATGATGCACCATCTTTTACATTTTGGGCAATATCATCAACGAGAGAAACTAAAGCAGGCATTACTAATTGGCTTTTTATGGCATTAAGGGCTGGGAGGATATTTAATCCAGCTTCCAAGAGGCTTGCTAACTGGCGGGTCAAGCTAATAACTTCCTGATTTTTAATCTTGTTTCTCTGTCCAAACCTAGCGAATAAAGATATATTCTTTGACTGCTTATAAGGCCGTACCTCTACAGGAAACAGCCCTAAATCACTTATCTTCTTAATTGCCTGTTCTTGATTTTCAGCCTCGATTGAGCCTTGTTCTAATTTGCTGGGACCTAATTTTGCCTTGTAGGTAAATGTAGGCATAATCTTAAGTAGTCTAAAGATCTAAGACTATTAACTCATCCTATACTGGTAATTCTTCCTGCTGCGTTAGGCGGATGACCTCATCTATTGTAGTAATCCCTTCTAAGACCTTCTGCCAGCCATCCTGCCTTAAAGTAAGCATGCCTAAATCTATGGCCTTCTTTTTTATCTGCTGACTTGAGGCGCGACTTAAGATGAGCTCGCGTATAGGTTCCCTTACTAATAAAATCTCATATATCCCGGTTCTTCCGCGAAAACCTGTCATACGACAATCAGAACAGCCTTTGCCTTTATATGTCAAGACTTCATTCTCTTCAATGCGAAATCCCAATTCCTTAAGGGCAGCCTTGCTCATCTTCTGCTTGTTTTTACACTTAGGGCATATCACTCTCACCAAGCGCTGGGCAATCAAACACTCTATACTGGAAGAGATTAAAAACGGTTCAACGCCCATATCCAGAAGCCGCGTTACTGCACCAGAGGCATCATTTGTATGCAGAGTTGAAAATACAAGGTGGCCAGTTAAGGCAGCTCGGATTGCAATCTCTGCAGTATCAAAATCACGCACCTCTCCTACCATCATAACATCCGGGTCATGACGCAACATAGAGCGCAATCCTTGGGCAAAATCAAAACCGATTTTGGGCTGCACTTGAAGTTGAATAACACCTTTAAGTTGATATTCAATTGGATCCTCAATGGTAATTATCTTTAAGGGGCTCTTGTTTATCTTAGCTAGGCCCGCATAAAGCGTAGTAGTCTTACCGCTTCCAGTCGGGCCGGTAACAAAGATTATACCGTGGGATGTCTTAATCGCTTGCTCAATTATCTTAAGGTCCTTTTCAAGTAGGCCTAACTTCCCTAACTCCAAAAATGATTCTGGACTTAAGATTCTAATATGTACTGATTCTCCAAAATTAGAAGGTATTATGGAAACACGCAGGTCCAGTTGATATTTACCGATCTTCACTTTAATCCGGCCGTCTTGAGGAAGCCGTCTCTCAGCAATATCTAAATTAGACATAATCTTAACGCGCGAGACAATGGAGGCATGTAGATAGCGCAGATTAGAAGGAATGTTGATTGCATAGAGAACACCATCGATTCTAAAACGCACACGCAATTCATCTTCGAAAGGCTCAATATGAACATCAGTAGCCCTGTCCTTAAGGGCCTGAACAAGCAGCTGATTTACAAATTTGACAATTGAGGCATCTTCTGCCATTGCCTCCAGGTCCTCGATATCGGCCTTGGTTGAAATTGGCTTCTTTGTCTGGGGAGAAGTCTCTTTAACAATCCTATCAACAGTTTCTGCGCCTATGCCGTAATATTTTCTGATTGATTCTGCAATATCGTTATCGCCTGCTAATACAGGAACCACTTCTACGCCTAAAAAAAGACGGATATCATCAAGGGTATGCAAATCCAAGGGGTCACTCATAGCAATGGTCAATTTATTACCTACCATAGAAATGGGCATCAACTTATAATGGGAAACAAATTTTGCCGGAACCTTCTTTATTACCTCAGGAGCAATATTTATGTTTTTGATGCGGATATAGGGTATGCCTAACTGATTGGCTAGAATAGGAAAAATCTCTTCCTCTTTTGCAAATCCTAAATTTACAATTATCTGGCAAAGATAACCGCTGGTTTTTCTCTGTTCCCGCAGGGCAACCTCTAACTCCTCTGCAGTAACTATCTTCTCAGCTACAAGAATCTGACCGATTGTTTTTGTGGAATCGCGTAGAGGCACTCTGTACTCCTTTTAATTTCAATGTAAATTATACAACCTAAAACGCAAAAAGTAAACCCCGTTAAATGTTTGTTACCTAACGGGGCAAATCTAGCCCCTAACGGAGAAGGCCCTGTCAGATAA
Source organism: Candidatus Omnitrophota bacterium (assembly GCA_018830005.1). Lineage (NCBI taxonomy): Bacteria > Pseudomonadati > Candidatus Omnitrophota > Candidatus Omnitrophota bacterium. The sequence goes on along the minus strand of JAHJTE010000001.1, from coordinate 159,966 downwards.
ATCCAACAGGGCCTTATTCTCCTCCATGGCTGGTGGAGAGAATTCATTATAATCTATTAGTTTCCTACGCACACCGGTGCTGGGCCGCCCTTGAAGATGTAGTGAAGCAGATAAACAGCATCACCTATATTAACACTACCGTCTCCATTGGCATCGCCTGCCTCCAGAGGTTCAGGTGCTGGGCCGCCCTTAAAACTATAATTAATCAAATAAACAGGATCTCCTATATTGAGGCTACAATCTGCATTAGCATCACCGCAGAGGAAAAGATGTGGTTGTTCATCTGCAAATTTATCTTGTAAAGTGTAATACACTAAACGAGGTGTCATAATATCTGGCCCCCCATCATCAGGGTATGGACGGCTAATAGCCATAATCCCCCACCATTCAGAATTAAAAAAATTATCCGGACTAGCAGGCCACCAATCAATTCTTTCTTCATCATCAAGAGGATCAGGAGGACAGTCAGTATCAGTAGGGCCAACGCCATCGTAATCATGGATACCTGATTCTTCCCATTCAATCGGCTTCCACCACTCATCTGAATATTCCATAACTGTTGCTCCTATGCTTATCCCACACTTGGCAACTGATGAATTAGCAGCAATCTCATCCCAAAGCTTACCAACCCATTGAGCTTGGATATCCTGATTTTCAAAACCAATCCCAGGCTGCTCATCCTGCCAGTCATCAACATGCCAGGCATCTACGCCGTATTCAGCTATCCAAATTGGTTTATCTGAGTTAGCTGCAAAATCAGAGAACAGCTCACCAAAAGAATCCCCTCTATAGACGTTCGCTCCCCAAATATCCAAATGGCTCATCTGTGCATCTGTCGTTCCAAAATCATAATTTCCAATAACAACAGTATCTTTATCAAACATGATATCTCCGTTAACAACTGCAACTGGATGATAATAACCAAAGTTATCAGGATCTTCAACCTCATGAGCAATCTCAGCCATCTTATCTACGAACGCATACCACTCATGCAATCTATCCGGCGGTATATGAAAGTTGTTTTCGTTACCGATAGCCCAAAAGAGAATAGCAGGATCCCATTTAAATTTATTAACATAGGCTCGGAATCTAGATAACAAATCATCTTGTTCAAGGCTGCCCTCAGTAAGAAAAGCTAATTCATCATATATTACCTTCCCATCCTCACAGCGCGGCTGTTGCGTCTGGATCCAAAATCCCGCTATGACCTTGATACCGTATTCATCTGCAATATCAAGCGTTCCTGGGTTTTCTGGATTAAAAGTCCTGGTGATCTTACAAGGAAATTTGCCATTATCTTCTTCAGTATCATCTCCTTTCCAGATACGAATAGTGTTACAATTCATTGCTTGTAACAGGGAAAAATCACGATGAAGAATTTGGCTATCATTAAATATATTGGGTTTATTCCACTCAGTAGGCTGTCTGCCTATTGGATAAGGACTATAGCCAACACCCTTAATAAAATATAGTTCATATATTCCGTCTTTATCAAAATCTACTAAAAGCTTTCTACCTTCTATCTTGACATAGCCGTAAGGTTGCGTCTGCCCTGCCACTTGGCTATCTGTTTTTACGTCTAGAGTCAAATCAATAGCAGATAGTCGAGCTGTCCAAGAAATGCATATCAAACATACTAATATAAATAACCTTGTCTTTTTCATTCTAGGTCTTCTCCTATCTATTCTCTATTTATCTATTGCCCTTCGAACCGCTCTAAGGCCTTGAGGATATGTTGCTTTAACTCTTCTTTAGAATCAACGCCTTTACCTCCAACACCCATCTCCATCATCAAGTTAACCAATGCCTCGATTATCTGGGTGCGAGAAAGTTTCATCCCTGTTGAAAACCAGGCGTCTTTTCCTAGCTTGTCTAAGAAGTCTATCTCCTCGCGGTTTAGGAAGGTAACTACCTTTTGTTTTAGTGCTTTTCTTTTAGCGTCCATCTTCAATCACCCCACTTTTCATCAATTATACTTCAAAAAAATCCCCAAGCCTAAAAGGACAGCTTGGGGCAAATAATATTCTATAAATAGTTTATATCTTGGTAACCCAGCTGCCATGTCCCTAAAACATCTAGGGGACTTTAGGCCTTATGGCTTTGCCTTCCCTTAGGAAGATCCCTTCCGGGATGCCCTCTGGCTTTCACCAGAGTTCGCCTTTTTCAAGATTTAATCTTAGCCTTAATAAAGATTATTATAACTTCTGCTCTTTGAGCAGCCTTGGTATCTTGCCTCCTTCTTCCCAATTCATATAATAACTATACTTATGCAACTTTCCGTTGCGCTTTAGCTCTAACTCTATCTCTTCTTCATTTCTTAATTTATTATAAACATCTAAGGCTTGTTTTACACCTGTCAATTTCTGGTTATTGACCGAAATAACTATATCACCTTCGCTCACGCCAGTTGCCTTAGCAAGCTCTTCATCATTGATACGCACAATCTTTAATCCTGCTAACTTGCCCTTTTCAATGTGAGGAAACACAATACCAGCGCCAAAAACTTCGTTCAGATTCTTATAGCGCTCATTTAAAGCAGTGCGGTTAACAATGCGTTCGTTTCCAGAAACGATTGTGATGAATTCAGCGCCGCCTCCTAAGGGCAGCCTTAAGGAGGAAATCTTTCCTTGCCTTAAAAGTTCTACCTCTGCCCGTTTTATTCTAACAATGTAATATCCATCAAGAATTTGGCCAACCTTGTAACTTGCATCTTTATCATTCGTGCTATCTCTAATGATTGCCAAGGAGTCTCTAGGATTATCCTTGACAATCGTACCAATCAAGATATGGCGAGAATTCAATATCTGATTCTTTTCAAAATCAGTGGCATAGCAGGAAATGTTGATTGCAAATATAAACCCCAGGGTCATAGCAATAATCATCTTTGTTCTTTTGATAATCATGACTATCCTCCTGCCTCTAGCAAAAATTTACTTAGATTAACAAGTGGTTTCAAGAATAATCTAATTGCTACCTTTAAAGATTCCTTATCTTTAATAAACTCTGCTAATTTCGGAGAATGTTGATAATAGAATCTTACAAACATCTCACCAGCTCTATTGCTCAACAAGTATCTATCTCTGAATTCAGAAAGTGTCTTAACTTCTTCTTCTAGCGGACTGCCAAAGGCGGCTGTGGCAATAAAACAACTACCTCCTCCGCCACCTTCAGAAGTAGAAACAGGCAGAATAGGTGAATCTGAATCAGAAGAAACATCATCTCCGTCCTCACCAAGGCCTCCTAAACCAAACAAGCTAAAATGATTTATCTTTACGCGCACAGTCTTCTCTATTAGGTCAATCGTACTGTTAACCTTCTGCCAAACATTGCTGGCTTCATTAAATTGATAGATACTAAGCGTCTCTACATTAATAGAGGTGCCGTCCACAATGCCATCATTATTAAGATCAGGGTAAGGGATTACTAGTGTAAGGTCTTTATCAAAAAGGTATCTGCCGCTTTCAAGGCTAAATTTCTTATACTGTCTGGCATCTGCTAAGTCTTGACCTTCAAGTTTATTAGGCACTAATGCCGGATCAGCGATATTCATGATTAGCTTATCTTCAGCACCTAAAGCTCCCTGGGGAACAATAATTACAGTACCATCCCAGAGGCTAATTGTGTAATTTTCCTCTTTGTTTATTTTGACCTCCTTAGTATATTCACCCTGTGCATTTGCTGTTGTCTCTCTTATATCAGGATTAGAGTCATTATTATCCAAGGTTATAGTTATTGCATCAGATATGTATTCTCCGCCTCCTGCGTCAATTACCTTGGCACGAATATTGTATTCCTTAGAATCCGCTAGACCAGAAACATCCCATTTTAGATTGTAAGGAAATTCGGTTAAGGAGTTAGACACCTCCTGCCAAGTAGTCTCGTTATATGCCTTAAACTCGAAACTTAATTTCAAGATATCTATGCCAACAGGAGCATCAGCAACAAGCCCTATAGAATCTCCAGCTAGAGTCTTGCCATTAGAAGGTTCTGTCATTATTGGCTTGGCAACAGCATCATTTATCCAGATAATCCTACTGGCAAAGCTTACATCACCACCTGTTCCCAATACCCTTAATAATGGGGTATAAAGCCCAGGATTCTTATAGAGGTACGTCTTAAATTCGGCTGCCTTACTACTTAAATCAAAACTGCCATCGCCGTCAAAATCATAGAGGCTCTCTATTGAATTCTGACTGGCATTTGCAAATGTTACCAGCAAAGGGGCAATGCCTGTAGCCTGAGATAGAGACAATGAGCTTAAGACAGTTGAACCGCTTTCATCTGAGTCTTTTTCAGGCCCTTTAATCTTTATCTGTTTATATCCTAAGCCTGCGATGGATTTATCAGTGATAATCTTAAGAACAACATCAAAGGTGCCAGCATTGCGATAAGTGAATGCTCCTTCTGGACTATTGGATACCAAATCTACTACTTTATCTCCATCAAAATCCCATTCATATTTTAAGGCAGTAAAATCGTTGTCCTTGTTAACAGTAAAATTAACCAATAAAGGCACCTTTCCAGAAACCCTATCAGTTACAATTGAAAACTCAGGCGTTCCTTTTATGCTTCGGGCATCAATTATAACCTGGTCTTCTGCAGAAAGACCTTTACTATCCGTTACCTTAATTCGCGCCTGATAGACGCCAGCAACTATATAGGTATGGATAACCTTAGATGATCTACTACTATTAAGTTCAAATACACCGTCGCCATCAAAATCCCATTCATATTTAGATATTGTATTTGCGGCCTTAGCATTTGCAGTGAATTTTACCCTTAAAGGCGTACTTGCGCTTGTTGTATCTGCTGAAAGTGCTACAGTTGGAGCATCAGGATTTGCGTTCACATTAATCGCAAATGAATATGTCTCATAGTTACCAGCAGAATCAATCGCCTTGACTGTAGCCACATATAAACCAGCAGCAGTATATATATAACTTACATCTGGAGAGGAAACCACTTGCTTCATGCGAAATGTATTATGGCCCTCCAAGTCCCATTCGTATCTTACAATAGCGCCTTCAGTACTTGAGGCCTGAGCCTGGAAATCAACAGTCAAAGGTGCGGTGCCAGAAGTAGGACTTGCAGAAGCAGTCAATGTAATACCGCCTGTGGGCGCTGTATCAAGTGTAACAGTAATAGAGACTTCGGCTGTATTGCTTGCAGCATCTGAAGCAGTAACAGTAATTATATTCTCTCCTAGTTCTAAGGCTACCAAGGCTGAGAAGCTGCTATTTGAAAGCGCTACTTCCTCTGCATTGACCTTAACACTAGCTATAGAACTTAGAGCATCGCTAACTGTACCGCTCACTTGTATCGGGCTCTCAAAAACTATTGCGTTATCCCCGGGTGAAGTAATAGTTATGGCTGGTGGGGAGTTATCTATCTTATTAACAGTTATTGTTATATCTTCTGAATCAATTTCCGCACCATCGCTTACGCTAAAAGTAACCAGATATTCTCCTGCCTGTCCATAATCAGGCCTCCAACTGAATGCCTGGTTAATAAATATAGCTCCTTGGGGCAGACTAGAGGCTGAGTAAGTTAGGGTGTCACCATCTGGATCAGTGGCTGAAATATTAAAGGTAAGGCTTTCTCCTTCATTGATAGATCTATTGCCAATTGAGTCTAATACCGGCGGCTGATTTAATGGTGGAGGAGGTGGAGGCAGTGATCCTTGACCTTCAAGATTTATGATAAGTCTGGGTTTAAACTCCTGACCTAGGCTATTTTCTTTCGAGGCAAAGCCCATACCGCGTGCATCAAGAGTGTCTATCTCAAAAACGAGGCCATAATTAGGGTATGTCCCATCCAGCCATTTTTCAGCAATGTTATCACCTGATTCTAAAAGATTAAAGCTAGCCCATGTGTCTGTCATCCTATATAAAATAAGATCTGGCTTGGTAGGATTGTGAGTAACTAAAGGCGTAAGATTCCTATCGAGTCCATCTGCATCTGCTCCGGCTAAGGCCCAATATGTAGAAGAATTAGCTTTATTCCAAGTTACTTGAGATTCCACCCAAGGCCTCAAGATCCGGCGCGCCGAGATATTTTTTTTCGAAGTACGCGAAAGCTCAGAAGAAGTCGTATATATCTGTAAAATGCAATCTTTTATTTTTGACCCTTGAGGAATCGATGAAATATCAAATTCTATCACGAATTTATACTCTGCCGAACCCTCTGTCCAAAGCCCTAGAGCACCTGAGGAACCAGACACGCTGGTAGGTTTGGTGCTCAACAAAGAAGTATCTTTAGTTCCTGAATATCCATCCAGGCCATCCTGCAATATGAATGAAGGACAACTATCTGCTGTATTATCTATACAAGCCGTACCCAATGCATCACAAGTTCCCGAACAGTTAGAGTTAGTCACACAGAATTGATTCGGCCTGCATTCTTCATAGCCACAAGCTGTATACGGATTATATATATTACCTTCACAACAATATCCTGTATATCTTTGTTCTCCTTCACATATACATCCTTTTGCATGAATCTGGCCAAAAACAGTATCTCCTGTTACACACTGCTTGCAAGCCTCATCGCCGCTTCGACAATCATCATCTTCGCCATTGCCACAGATTTCTAAATGACCAGGATTGACATTAGGATTACTGTCATTACAATCTAAATCAGGAAATTGACAGGCAAATGAGGCAGGTTTACCATAACCATCATTATCATTGTCAACGCATGTACCTGGACAGCTATCCCCAACTATATCCTGACATGAACTCCAAGTGCTGCCGCTACAAGTCTGTAGGCCTTCGCAGCTATGAGTGGTAACACAGCTTCGCGTCTGGCCATCGCTGCAGGTTTCCGGAAACCACTCTGTCCATGGAGATACACTTAAATCAATGTATGCACCAGCGTCTAAAGTGAGTGCTTCAGAATTAATTGTCTGTAAATAACTCTTTGGGTCATTTTCAGGTAGGCTTGCGTCAGCCATTATTCGCAAAAGCGTTCCTGGGTTGGAGGCAATCTTTGAATTTTGATCCAACGCGCTTACCTGTTGCCACTCATCAATACTAGTGCTACCAGTTACTGCTTCCTCACTGCTATAATTTCTAAATCGATAGTCGCCATCTCTTCGATAGTAGATATTATTTCTCATGTTTAAATGGTCAGAATTCCTACCATTATAAAAAGGACCGTTAATCGCAACTATGGGTAACTGGATTCCATAACCTTGCTCTATAGAATCCACTACGATATTATTCCTAAAATAAACCTCGGCATTGCGCAGCCTTAACTCATCAGCCCAGATGCCATCAATGGACTTCTTCGCATTCTTGAATATTGAAAAAGAACCTGAATAATCAGTCAAGTAGCCCCGCGGAAATTCTTTTCTGTTTTTGTTATAAACTGTGTTGTTATACACAGAACAATTTTTACAAGACATCACTCGTAAGGCATCGCCTTGAGTATTTGCAATAATATTATTTCTGGCGATACTATCTTCAATCTCATAATTGTGGGGAGGCTCAGGGATATATGCAAGCATTGAGTCATCCCCTAGCCATAATCCGCCCCAAGTATCATTGACGTTATTCGGATCAAGCCCTCCAGTTCCAGTGTTGTAGAAAAAGTTTTCTTCCACTATAATACCTTTAGAATGGCCCTTGAAATAAAGTCCTGATCCTTGAATATCATGGAAATAATTATGCCGCACTATTGTATTATAGGTCCCCATGGCATCAATGCCCTCATCACCGATAGTGCTTTTAAGTCCAGAATCATAAATCTCATTATCTTCAATAAGTGCGTTCTGATTACATAAATAGTTGTCATAATCTAAGTTCCCACTCACTCCGCAACCAACAATCTTTATTACATCATATCCTGAGCCATGTATTTTATTTCCTCTTATGGTTACATCCTTGGTGTTTTCATAAATCTTTAAGGCATAAGAATAGCCACCTTCTATATCTAGGCCTTCAACAGTTACATTTTCGCAACTGTAGCCAGAATAACCCACTCCTAGGGTAAGTCTATGTGTATTTGCACTGTTGTCTCCTTCAAGCCAAACTCTTGGCCTTTCTCCAGGCCAATTTTTTAAAACTACATTGGAACGACGTAGATAAACAGTACCAGCATGATGATAATCTCCTGCTCGCATTACTACAGTCCTTAGCTGAGAATCTGCCTTATCAAGCTTTGCACTATAGTTTCCACCAACAGAGAACAAAGGAGCTAAAGTCCTGTAGGGCTTGGTGAGACTGCCATCTCCTGTAGTATCACTACCATCTTCAGCAACAAAAAAGCAGTGGTCTTTATCTGGATTTACACAAAGCTCCGCCTCTGTGTAGGCGAAAGCATTAGTTAAAGGAAGAAATAAAATGGCAAGAATAGAAGCTGTTATGAAACCAAATATTTTCTTTTGTTTTGACCTTATTTGCATACTCATCACTACCTCCTAATATGACTCTTATCCTTTTTAAAACATTTTAGAAAGACTACAAAAAAAATCCCTTGGCTTTTTCGTCTCGCCAAGGGGTCTTTATCCTCCTGGCAGCATTTCCACCATAGCCTCAATAGTCGGCCTTAGGTATTTGCTTTGAGTGTCTCAGGTTTCCCTGAGGTTTCCTTTTTCAAAAGGCGAAATTTACCAAATTACCAATTTACCAAATTATCTATACACAAGTATACCATGGGTATCGCTAAACGACAAGGGGCAATGAAATAAATTATTTGTCATAACTCCTTGTCTTATATTAAGTTATAGCAAGCATCTTATCAATCGCCTTTTTTGCCTTCTTGCGAATCTCCTCTGGTACCTTTACCTCTTCTTTTAACTCTTCTAAAGACCAAAGCACCTTTTCCAAAGTAGTGCGTTTCATATTAGGACAAGTTGCATGTTCTGAGGCAGGGAAAAATCGCTTTTGAGGGTTATCGCTACTTAGACGATGAAGCATTCCTGTTTCTGTTCCTATGATAAATTCCTTTGCATCTACATCCTTAACATACTTACACATCTTACCGGTTGAGACTGCTGCATCAGCTAGGGCAATAACCTCAGGACGACACTCAGGATGAACAATAACCTTAGCTTCAGGATATAGGCGTATGCTATGGATTATATCCTCGGGCATAATCTTTACGTGCGTAGGACAATAACCATCCCAGGCGATTAATACCTTACCTGTGCTTTTTGAAACAAAATCTGCCAGATATTTATCCGGAACAAATATAATCTCCTCACGATCTCTTAGATGATTTATGATCTGGACAGCATTAGTTGAGGTACAGCAAAAATCTAGCTCAGCCTTAACTTCTGCTGAAGTATTTACATAGCCAACAACTATTGCCTTTGGATGCCTTCCTTTAAGTTCTCGTAAATCCTCTGCAGTAATCATATTCGCCATAGGACAGCCAGCGTTAATCTCAGGCATAATGATTTTTTTGTCAGGACATAGTATAGAGGCAGTCTCAGCCATAAAATGTACTCCACAAAAAACAACTATATTGGCATCAGTTTGGGAGGCAATACGACTTAACTCTAAGGAATCACCACGATAATCAGCAATATCCTGAGTTTCCGGAAGCTGATAATTATGGGCCAGAATTACTGCCTTGTGTTCTTTTTTTAATCTTTGGATTTTTTCTGTTATCTCCGGCATTTTTTAATTTGAGCCTTACGCTAACTTATCTTCTCTGTGATTACACCGCCACCGATTACTGAGTTACGTTTGTAAAATACTACTGCCTGACCCGCTGCAACAGACCTAAGCGGCCTGGAGAATTTGACCTCTGCAGTTATATTGCTGGTGTTTCTTTGATTTGGCAAGTCAGACAGACTCACCTTTGCCCTTACATCTGGCTGATTATAGCGAATCTTTACCTTTAAATCAAGCCTTGGTTTATTCACAGGATATAAGAAATTCAGATTTTGGGCAATCAGGCCTTTGGCATAGGTATCTTTATCTCTGCCTAAAGTTATAGAGTTAGAGGCAGCATTTATATCAACAATATACAAAGGCTCTCTGAAACTTATTCCCAAACCTTGCCGCTGACCAATGGTATAGAATGCAATGCCTTGGTGCTGACCCAAGAGATTGCCTCCTAGATCCAGAATAGGTCCTGGTTTTATTTTCCTCTTCATCTGAGATAATCTGGTTTTCAAAAATCCACGGTAATCTGCGTTGGGAACAAAACAGATCTCCTGACTTGCCGGCTTCTCATGCACAGGCAACTTAAATCTCTTAGCCAAGCCTCTAACCTGATTCTTTTCTAATTTGCCGAGCGGAAACAAAATAAAAGGTAAATTTTTTCTCTCTATTGAATAAAGAAAATAAGACTGGTCCTTATTTCTATCCTTGCCTTTCTTTAATAAATAACATTTGGTTTTTCGCATCCATTCTAACCGCGCATAATGACCTGTAGCTAAAAACTCTGCATCTAAGGCACGTGCCTTGTTTAACAAGGCATCAAATTTTATAAATCTATTGCAGCGAACACAAGGGTTTGGAGTTCTGCCTGCTAGATATTCTCCTAAGAAATCTCTGATAACATACCTTTCCAGCTCTTTGGAGAAATTTAAAGTGTAGTGTTTGATTTTTAGTACATTGGCAACTTTTCGAGCATCTTCAATCGCTTCCGAGCCACAACAGAGGGGTCTTTTACCTGATTCTCCAACTGCCTTTCCAAAACACATAGTAATGCCAATAACCTCATAGCCAGCCTCCTTAAGAAGTGCGGCGCTGACTGAAGAATCTACTCCTCCGCTCATAGCTACGACAACGCGTTTATTTTTCATTAGACTCCTGTTACTTCCTCAATTGCTTTAAAAGTGACTTCCAGAAGATACTTTAGCTGCTTGGCAGTTATAACCAGAGGCGGCATTAACACGATAACATTGCCTAATGGCCGCAAAATAATGCCTTGCTTTCTGACTCGTTGACAAACCTTTACGCCAATCCTCTCTTCCCATGCATAGGGTGTTTTTCTCTTCTTGTTTTTAACCAACTCGATTCCGACCATAAATCCCTTCTGACGGATATCGCCTACATGTTTTAAGCTAGAAAATGCCCTTAATCCTTGCCTTAGTAGGGCAATCTTTGGCTTAAGCTTCTTAAGCGTCCTCTCCTTTAGAAAGATATCTAAATTGGCAATTGCTGCTGCAGCTGCCAATGGGTTTCCTGTATAGGTATGGCCGTGGAAAAATGTCTTTCCTGCAGCAGAGTCGCCTAAAAAAGCATTATAAACTTCTCCAGTTGTGAGTGTGGCGGCAATGGGCAAATAACCTGCAGTTATACTCTTTGCCAAACACATAATATCAGGATTCACTTTTTCATGTCTAGAGGCAAACATCTGTCCTGTCCTGCCAAAACCAGTTGCCACTTCATCAACAATCAATAACACGTTATATTTATCGCAAAGTTTTCTAATATGTCTCAGGATACCCGCCGGCCAAACAATTATACCAGCTGCAGCCTGTACAATTGGTTCTGTGATTAAACCTGCTATGGAATCTCCTCTTTTCTTTAATATATCCTCTAATTTTTCTAAGCAGGCTAAATTGCACTCGGGATAATTTAATTTAAACCTGCAGCGATAACAGTAAGGAGATTCGATTCTTATGGCGTTGAATAAAAGTGGTTTGTATGTTTTGTGAAATAGATCTATACCTCCCACGCTTACTGAGCCAATCGTATCGCCGTGATAAGAGTTGCGTAAATGTATAAATGTATTTCTCTTGAGCCTACCTTTATTATGCCAGTATTGATATGCAATCTTTAACGCAATCTCTACTGCTGTTGAACCATTGTCTGAATAAAATACCTTTTCTAAACCTCTGGGAGTAATTTTTACCAACCTTTGTGCAAGCTCTATTGAAGGGATATTACCAAGACCAAGAAGTGTAGAATGCGCTACTCTTTCAAGCTGGCCTTGAATAGCCTCATCAATCTCTTTCTTCCTGTGGCCATGTATATTTACCCATAGGCTCGATACACCATCTAGATACCACTTTCCATCAGTTGCCTTCAAGTAACAACCCTTAGCCTCTTCTATTATAAGCTGTTCTTGTTTTTGCCAATCCTCCATCTGAGTAAACGGATGCCATAGGTATTTCTTATCAATCTGAAGATAGGAAGCTCTCGATAGTTTTTTATCTTTTAATATATCCCTGATGTTTATCTCATCTTTTATCTTAAGTATATTCTTTTTATCAATCTTAGAAAAATACGGCAAAACACCCAAAAGCGGAACATCAATAAGATCTTTAACTACTTTTGGATTTGTGCGCTCAGCTAAGCCAATCCTTGATTTTGAATTTCTATTTAAGATTACACCCAAAACATCTATTGCTGATTTCCTGGCTTGGCTTAAAGTCAATAGAGTATGGTTTATCGTTCCCAATCCAAGCCTGCTTACAATTATTAAAGGCAGATTCATATCATAAATAAGATCCACCATATAATAATCTCTAGCTATAGGCACAAATAATCCGCCCGCACCTTCGACGATAATAAATTCGTGCCTTTTCTCTAACTGACTAAATGCATCAGAAATCTTATCCTTATCAAACTTCCTTGCTTCCAAAGAAAATGCTAAAGAAGGAACAACTGGATTCTTTAGATAAAAAGGATTAATGAGATCTTGGGGGTCTTTCAGGTTGAGCTTTTTCTTTAAAAAAGAGGCATCATTCCCACCACACTGGATAGGCTTCATTATGCCCACATCTATACCTTTGGCTTTTAATAGAGTAGCCAAGGTAAAGGTGGCTAGGGTTTTTCCTACTTCAGTATCTGTTCCTGTTAGGAAAATTGCTTTTCTCATTTTTCTGCACAAGCCTCAATCACATCAAAAGTAGCCAAGACCTTTCCGTTTTCCCTAAAGTTGGCTTGATAAAAATCATCTGCTTTATGAAATAAATCTCGCTTTATAAACTTGGGTTTCTTTAGGCAATTTGCACCGATTGCCTTCAGCCATCTTAACAGCGAAAACAAATCATCAAAATATTCACAATATTTCTCATTATTCAGAGAGATTTTCCTAAATCCACTTTTTTGAAGCGCGAGGCGAATCTTTTCTATATTCGGTAACTCACTGCCGTTAAAAAAATCTCGGCCGCCTGTTGCGTTAAAAGCTAATTTCAATTCCTTCAATGTGTCTTTTGCAAAACAGTTAAAATGAAAACTTGAGCCGAATTTTAATACCCGATAACCTTCAGAAAATGCTCCAGATAAATCAGGAACCCATTGATAAGTAAGATTGGAAACAGCCAGATCAAAGGCCTTATTTTTAAAAGGGAGATTACAGGCCTCTGCCTGAACTGTTTTTATTCCTCTTTTTCTAGAAACATAGACCATGCCAAAAGCGCTATCAACTCCAAGCACCTCTGCCTGATAAAACTTGGCCAGATCAATTCCCATCCAGCCTGTACCCAGACCAATATCTAGAATCCTGTAGGCCTTTACATTTTTATTCTTAACATTCTCAAAGAGCCTAAATCCGATTCTCTTCTGCAAATGGGCGTTTTCTTCATAAGACCCAGAGGCCCTAGTAAATGACTGTCTAATTCTATTTACATCCAACATATGCATCTAAATCAGCCTAAGTTCTTTTGCCGTCTTCTTAATCGCCGCTAAGGCGCGCTCTAAATCTTCCCTAGTATGACTGGCAATAACAGTTAGCCTTAATCGTGCCTGATCCTTAGGAACAGTGGGTGGTCTAATACCCTGAATAAATATACCTCTATCAAATAACCTTTGACTAAATTCCATAGTAAGTTCATTTTCTTTGGTTAATATGGGAATAATTGCTGATGAGCTATTCAAGGGTCCTAAGCCCATATCGGCTAAGCCTTGTTTTATAAACCTTATATTGCCCCAAAGTCTTTGGCGTTGCTGCGGCTCTTTTTGGATAATCTCTATTGCCTTAATACTTGCAGCTAAAACTGCTGCTGGCAAACTTGTCGTATAAATAAAAGGTCGACTTGCATTTATTAAATATTGGACTAGATTTTCATCAGCACAAACAAAGGCGCCAAAACTCCCCAAGGCCTTACTTAATGTCCCCATCTGAATATCTATTTTATCCGAGAGGCCTAACTCTTCCACCAGACCTCCACCATTAGGGCCTAAAACGCCAGTAGCATGAGCCTCATCTACCATGACAGAGGCATGGTATTTTTCTGCTAGATTTACAATTCTGTGTAAATCAGCCAAATCACCATCCATACTAAATACCGTATCAGTAACAATTAATTTCTGTTTTGCATCTTTGTGTTTTTCTAGGAGATCCTGCAGCTGACTCATGTCATTGTGATTATAACGAACTATATGGGCCCGGCTTAATATAATCGCATCTACAATAGAGGCATGATTTAACCTATCAGAAAAAATTACCCCGTGCTTTTGTATAAGGCTTGAGATTAGACCTAGGTTTGCAACATAACCACTGTTAAAAACCAAGGCGCTAAGGCTATGCTTGAATTTAGCGATTTTTTCCTCAAGTTCCTTATGCAACCGGAAACTGCCACAAGTCAACCTTGAAGCAGCAGAGCTTGTACCAAAGGCCTCTACTGCCTTAATCGCAGCCTGCTTTAGGCGTGGATCATTTGCCAGGCCTAGATAATTATTAGAGCAAAAATTAATTAACTTCTTGCCATTAAAAGAGACGATCCTATCCTGAGCGCCCTCTAATGTCTTTAGGGTCCTAAAAAGTCCCTGATCCTTTCTTTCCTCTAATACACTAGAAACAAAACTGTCAATACTCATATTGATAGCCCCGCAGCCTTGATCATTTCTAAATCTTGATTGGGGGAATTTCCTTTAGTAGTCAAATAATCACCGAAGATAATACTATCAGCGCCAGCCTTAAATATTAATGATTGTTTGTTACCTAAAACAGACTCTCTTCCGCCGCAGACCTTTATTTCTCTTCTAGGATGGACGAGACGAAAAATAGATATAATCTTTAAACATTCTTTGTAGGTTAGCTTTTTCTGATGTCCAAGAGGTGTAGCAGATATGGGATTGAGGAAATTCAAAGGGATACAATCAACCTCTAAGTCTCTTAAGGCAAGGCTGAGTTTTAGCCTGTCTTGTTGAGATTCTCCTAACCCAAAAATACCGCCGCAACAGACCTCAAGACCTGCTTCTTTCACCGCTTGAACAGTCTCAACTCGCTTGAGGTATGTATGCGTACTACAAATTTTAGGAAAATAATCAGAGGACGTTTCTAGATTGTGATTATAGCGGGATAGGCCTGTTTGCTTTAACCTCTTGGCCCTACCTTGAGTTAAAAATCCTAAAGAGGCATCAAGTTTTAAATCGGAAAATCTAGATTTGATTAAGTGAAGTCCCTCACAAATTTTATCAAATTCATCCTCTCCCAGACTCTCTCCGCTAGTAACAAAACAAAATCTCTTAGAAAAAGACTCATGCGCAAGGCCTGCTCTGCGCAACATCTCTTGCGGCTCTATTAGAGGATAAACAGGCACGTCTGTCTTATAAGCGGCAGATTGTGCGCAAAACTTGCAGTCTTGGCTACAGGCGCCGCTTTTGGCATTGGTAATAGAGCATAAATTTACTTTATTAGCGCGAAAATGCTGGCAAACTCTAGCTGCTGCCTCTAATAATAGAGGCAGGTCGCACCCTTTAAGAGAGATTAAGTCTTCGGCTTCTTTAAGACTTAAGTCTTTTCCGCCAATAATCTCCTCTGCCAGGACCTTTATGAATTTGCGCATAATGACCTCTTTTGCCTAACAAAAAACCCTACTACAATTATAGTAGGGTCAAAACAACTGTCAACTAAATATTAATTTGAGGTTTACAATCTCTTCAATCTAACAACATCTCCCGCCATAACCTTTTCGACAAAGCCGGAATCCTTCCTGATTAATAGCCCGCCGTCTAAATCGATATCTACTGCCTCTCCTTCGATATGCTCTTTCTGGCAAATTACCTTAATTCGCGAATGTAGCGTTGAAGTAAAATCTCTCCACTTCTGGATAATGAAACTTGAGCCTTCCTTAGTAAATTTTAAATAATTTTGCTCAATTCTTTTTAGGATCGTTTGTAAAATCACGACCCTTTCTACTTCCTTAGCGCCTTCTACTTTTAAAGATGTTGCCCCCGTAGGAAGCTGTGTCTTGGACTGACTGACGTTTAGACCTACGCCTACTATCACAAATTTAATGATGTCCATCTCCGCGTTCATCTCTACCAATATACCGCCTAATTTCCTATCACCAAGTAAAATGTCATTTGGCCATTTTATTGTAGGATCCAATCCACAGGTCTGCTTTATCGCTTCAGCAACAGAAACAGCAATTACAATAGTTAGGATTGATGCCTGTTGGGGAATTATCTTGGGCATTAAAATCAATGAAAAATATATGCCTTTGTGCTTGGGAGATATCCAAGACCTTCCGAGTCTGCCTCTTCCTTTAGATTGAGACTCGGCAATGACAACAGTGCCATTTTGCGCAGCATCCAAAGTAAGCTGCATTGCTTTATCCATAGTGGAAGAAAGTGAATCAAAATAAAAAATATTTTTCCCTATAAATTGAGTATTAAGATTATACTTAATCTCCCTGGGAAGAAGTTTGGGAGTGAGCTTTTCCAGCCTGTAACCAAGGTGAGGCACTGCAACAATCTCATAGCCTTCGTCAATAAGTGTATGGATATTTTTCCAAACTGCGGCACGGCTAATCTTTAATTTATGGCTTAGTTCTTCGCCAGAAATATAAGAATCGGATTTACGTAAGTGTTCTAGAATCTTCTCGTTCATGGTTTTTAACAGAGGTAGCAAGGTATATATAGCAAAGATACAGAAGTATTTTAAGACTAAACTCCTAACAAAGCAAGATAAAAGCTTTCCGGTTCTAAAATTCTTGACAAAGAGCCTCTGATATGTTTTACTAAGATTGCAATTAAATATGGGGAGGTCGTGAAGCGATCTGAGAGTTCTGCTTACGTTAGCAGATTACCCGAAGAACCTGATCTGGATAATGCCAGCGGAGGAAAGATTCTGCAATTACCCTTATGCTCGGCATAAGGGTTTTTTATTGATATAAATAAATTGAAAAAATGATTTTAAAAACGGGGGTAAGATGAAACTGGATGAAATAACGATTTCCAAGGCAATAATAGAAACCTATAATAAAAAACTTATTGCCGCACTTGATGTAGACGTGGCTATTGCCGGAGCAGGCCCAGCTGGCATGTGCTGTGCCTATTATTTAGCCAAGGCAAATAAAAAGGTGGTTATCTTTGAAAGGAAATTATCCGTTGGCGGCGGCATGTGGGGCGGCGGAATAATGTTTAACGAAATAGTAATTCAGAATGAGGCAAAGAAAATCCTTGATGAATTTGGGATTAAGACTAGGGTTTATCAAAAAGGATATTACACGGCAGATTCTATCGAGGCGGTCTCAACCTTTTGCTCAAAAACAGTCAAGGCGGGCGCTAAAATATTTAACCTCATGAGCGTTGAGGATGTAATGATAAGGAAAAATAGCATTTGCGGGCTGGTATTAAATTGGACTTCAGTAGAAATGGCTAATCTGCATGTAGACCCAATTACCATGCGAGCAAGATATGTAGTTGATGCTACAGGCCATGCATCAGAGGTCGTGCATATTGTCGAGAGAAAATCCGGCATACGCTTAAATACAAAAACAGGCAAAATCGTGGGTGAAGGTTCGATGTGGGCAGAGGTAGCTGAAGATATGACAGTAGAGAATTCTAAAGAGGTATGTCCTGGTCTATATGTAAGCGGTATGGCTGCTAATGCAGTATTTGGCGGCCCAAGAATGGGACCAGTATTCGGCGGGATGTTATTATCCGGCAAGAAAATAGCTCAAGATTTAATAAAGCGCCTCTAAAACCAATCTTTATTTTCCCGGATAAAGAGGTGACATCTGACGCAACTTTTCAATGACTGGCGATAATTGTTCCAGGCAATAGTCTATCTCTTCTTCTTTAGTCCAGCGTCCGAGTGTAAATCTCAAAGAGCCATGCGCTAATTCATGGGACAGGCCAATGGCAAGCAATACATGAGAGGCCTCAAGATTTGAAGATGTACAGGCAGATCCAGTTGAGACTGCAATACCTAACATATCCAGATTCAAGATAATAGATTCGCCTTCAACATATTTAAAGGAAAAATTTACATTATTAGGCAGCCGTTTAGTAACATGACCATTCAATAGACAATCAGGTATTTTATCCTGTATGCCTTTAATTAATTTATCTCTTAATGCAATTTGTTCTTTTTCTTCCCTGGCCAAATTCTGTTGGCAAAGCCTTACAGCCGCTCCCAGACCAACAATCCCCGTAGTATTATGAGTTGATGACCGCTTGCCTTTTTCCTGATCGCCCCCATGTAAAAAACGCCCTATGCGCGTGCCTTTCCTAACATATAAGGCTCCCACGCCTTTAGGCCCATAGAATTTGTGCGCAGAAAGTGAAAGCAAATCAACATTCAGCTCATCAACGTTAATAGGGATATGTCCGACTGTCTGGACTGCATCTGAATGAAAGGTTATGCCTTTGGCCTTAGCAATAGAGCCAATCTCCGATATCGGTTGGACAGTGCCGATCTCGTTATTCGCATGCATTATGGAAATCAAAATAGTCTCAGGTCTAATTGCCTTCTTAACATCCTCCGGATTAACCAGGCCTCCTTTATCTACAGGGATATAAGTTACATTGGTGTCGCGTTTTTCCAGAAGCTTTGCCGGCTCATGCACAGCATGATGTTCTATAGCTGAGACTATAATGTGATTACCTTTGTCTTTTTTGGCCTCAACCACTCCAAAGAGCGCCATATTATCTGATTCAGTGCCGCCAGAAGTAAAGATAATCTCCTCTGGCTTTGCGCCTAGAGATTGCGCTAAAGTGCTCCTTGCCTCTTCAATCGCCTGTTTTGCCTCCTGGCCAAAAGAATGCAAACTCGAAGGATTGCCAAAGCGCTCAGAGAAAAATGGCTTCATCGCTTCGACTACCTTCGGGTCAGTAGGCGTTGTTGCCGCGTAATCAAGATATATTCTTTTCATATCGTTCACACTAAATCTTTTATACAGCCTCTACGCTCTTAACCTCAGGAACTTCCTGCTTTAGCATGCGTTCTATACCATTTTTCAATGTCATGCTAGACATGGGACATCCTGAACAAGCGCCCTTAAGACGTACCTTTACAACTGCATCATCACTAATATCAACTAATTCTACATTTCCGCCATCGCTGGCTAACATAACACGAATCTTTTCGAGTGCCTTCTCTACTTTCTCGCGCATTATAAACCTCCGCTATACAAATTAGAATATTAATATGACAATAAAGAGAAACAACCGAAAAAAGCCTCTCTCAATCAAACAATTACAACACGGCTTGAGTTAATTGTCAAGCCTATATACAATAATCAAGTGAACTAGCTGTTGCACGCGCAAAAAACCTATTAGCCAAATCTTCAAATGTAACCGTATCTATAATCTCTGCTGTAGCTTCGGCTACACGAGTCCAGATATCTCTAAATACGCAATTATATACATCCTTACAACCTTTATATAAAGATTTTTTGTCAGCGCAGGCAATAGGTTCAATAGGGCCTTCGATAAACCTCACAACTTCACCTAAAGTAATCTTTGCCGGATGTTTTGCAAGGCGATATCCTCCATGCGTACCGCGCCTACTCTCTAAGAACCCTGCACGTTTCAAATCTAAGAGGACTTGTTCTAAAAACTTAAAAGGAATATCCGCCCCTTTGGCTAACTCTGTAATGGTTGTTGTTGTGTCAGGAAAACGTATGGCCAACTCCAGCATTGACTTTAAAGCATAATCACCTTTATAACTAATATGCATGAGTATCTCCTTTTCTATAATCCCTATCAACTAAGTAGAGTATATATGAAAATAAAAAAGCTGTCAAGTTAAATCATTTCCAGAAAGAATTTATATTATTAAACTGGATAAGCTCTCGCTAGATATAGGCGGGCTATCAAAGTACTCTTTCTTTCGAGTCCTTCTATCTTCTATGTCTATTCTCACCCTAGAAGCCACTCCTTTATCGCAATAGCGACTTACTATGGAACATGCTAATTGCCTCTGTTGAGTGTTAAATCTGCCTATGCCTAAGGCTGTTGGACCGGCTATTGTTTCTTCAGGTGTAATCATCAAATCATCATCCTTGACCAGTTTGAGAAGCGCATTATTTTCCTTTTCATTCCTGCCTACAATCAGCCTAGAGTCCTGATTTAATCTAAAATGTCTACCCAGCTTAAGCAGTAATATATCATTTAAACTAAAATCAGGCTTATAATTCATCAAATCTTTAAGCCTTCTGCAGAAATTAGGATCAGTAAGTAAACATCCACCAGCAGGACAAGGATAATCATTGATACCTAATTTCTTAGCAATTGCGATTTGTTCTTTTCTACCTCTGCCAACAATGTTGAGAAGCCTTCCTCTATCTATCCAATTTTTTTTCTCTGGAATAGTTTCTTCCAGTGATTGTGCGCAAAGCGGTCTTACGATTAAACCGTCTAATCCTGATTCTTTTTCGACTAATTGCAAGATATGTCGCCTCTGAGACATTGGCCTTTGTCCTAAGACCTCACCTGTAATTACAAAAGATGCCTCTATCTTTAGCATATATTCTTTAGTTTTCTTTAACATAAGAATGCGGCAATCAATACAGGGATTTAATCCTGAACCATAGCCATGTTTAGGTTTCCTGACGCATTCTAACATCTCGTTCGTATTGTCTATGGTTTTTAATTCTATGCCCAAACTCTTAAGGGTACTCGGCGAGTCATGATTACTACAGCCACCTTTTTTATTGCACATGCAAAATGGACTGACAAATTTTAATGCCTCTAGTTTTAGTCCCTGTTGCTTGGCAAGATGAGCAGCCAAGGTGCTATCAAGCCCTCCTGAGAAAAGAATAATTGCCTTGATTGATTTGGCAGGGTTAGATTTAGTTAATTCTGCGCACATATATGTCTTTTAAAATTTCCTCTTCGATGGCAATTTGAGTATGTTCTACATCTAATATTGGGGTGGGGAATCTCTGACGCAGAGATACCACAACTCCTGGCATGACACCCAGCGAAGATAATCTATTTAATCTGTGCAAATGCCCGGTGGTAATATAGACCACCTTACACCTTTGGCCAAATGGCATCTCTGAAAGCGGTAGGATGATTCTGGCGATTTCTTTCGTTGTCTTTAGACAACATTCACCTTGGGGTATGGGCCTGCCATGAGGACACTCCTTGGGATGTCCTAACAATGTACAGATTGCTTCAGCAACTTCATCATGAACAATATGTTCAAATTTACAGGCATTACTTTCAATTGTTCTGATATCCAATCCCAAAACATCAGTAAAAAGTCTTTCTGCGAGACGATGACCGCGAATTATCCTGCGGGCAATAGTCTCACCTTTAGTAAGAAAATAAATGCAGGACTCTTCTATCTTAAGAAAACCTGCCTTAACTAGATAATCAATTTCGCTTGTTTTGACTTTCTCGCCTTTGGAATCTAGGATTTTATCCAGTTGAGTCTTTCCATCTTCGCGTTGCATCCAGAAAAATTCAAGTAGTTCTTCAATATTTCTTTTATCCATACTCATGTTATAACCCTATATTTAAAAACTGTATAATAAAATTAACTGCACCGCCTATCAAAACCGCAATCGTCATTACTGAAAAGAATATCAACAAAGAAACCTTTAGGCCTCTTTCTCTCATAGTCACAAAAAATTGAGCGATACAAGGAACAAAGAGTGTAATTACGATTATACTTACCAGGATTTGTAGATTGCTCAAGGCCCCTTCTCGAGCTAAGACATACAAACCAGCAACCCCATAATCTCGCCTTAAGAAACCAAGTATAAATACCTCTGTCGCCTCTTGCGGCAGACCCAAAAAGCCTATAACTACAGGTGAGAAAAATTCTTTTATTTTTGTAAGCAGGCTTAATCTATCTAGAATAAACAGAAAAATCGTACCCAAAAGGAAAATTGGGACTGCTTCCTTAAGGTACCATTTTAACCTTGCGAATAATTTTGTCAAAACATTATTTACATGCGGCAGGCGTAAAGGAGGGATTTCTAAAATAAAATCCGAACGCCTTCCTTTAATCATACTGTCTAGGGCAAACCCTGCCAGAAACATTGTGGAAACTATAACGGTGATCCAGATAAATGTAGCCTTAACTGAAATACTGCTCAGCATCGCTAAAATAACTCCTAACTGGGCAGAACAAGGAATTGCCAAAGAAAGAAGAAAGGTGGCGATAAATCGCTCTTTGGGTGTATCCAATATTCTTGTGGTCAAAGTAGCCATAGCATCGCAACCTAGACCCAATACTAACGGTAGAACCGCCTTACCATGTAGACCAATCTTTCTGAACAATCTATCCGCTAATGCCGAAAGACGAGGTAAATATCCAGAATCCTCTAAAATACCAAAGGCAATAAAAAAAGTAGTCACTACAGGAAGGATTATTGCAAAGGCATAGGTTAAAGCCATGGTAAACAAACCATAATCTCCTATGAGAAAATCTCGCAAAAATGCAGAGCCAATCAAGCGATTTACGACATAAATTATTTTGGGATTAATAAACTCCTGAAACAAAACCGCCTCGAAAAAATCAACCATTATTCCCGCGCCAAATCCTCCTACAAATTTGTAAATTACAAATAGAATAAAAATAGCAAAGGTTATGCCACCTAGAGGAGTAAGCATTATATTCCCGATGCTCTCCAAGAACACCTTTGAGCTGTCAACGCTAAGGCGACAGACCCGTTTTATAATTTCCTCTGCGGCCATGGCTCTTCTGTTGTTTACAATAAAAGAAATGGGTTTTGATAATTTTGACTGTAACTTAGCCCTGACATCATCGAGCCTTACTTTCAAACCTCCAGATAGATTAGAATAAGCCAAATAATCCGAAACGTAAACTTCATCTGTCAAGCTATAAATTTTTTGGGCTAATACAGCGGGGGAGCGGTTTAAAGGTAAAAAGGCAAGCTCATCTAATGATTTTGAAATCTCGCTACCATAATCAACTTTGAAATTAGAAATTTTTGCCTTGGATATGAGCTGAGGCAAGGCCTCTATGCCAATTTTCTCTGTGGCCACAGAAAGCAGACAATCTATGCCTAGAATCTTAGATAGCTTATCTACATCAATCTTAATGCCTCTTTGTTTAGCCTCATCATAAATATTCAAAACTAATATTAAAGGCTTCCCTATCTCAATCAACTGAAAGGTTAAAACCAAAGAGCGCTTTAAATTTTTGGCATCTGCAATCTGAACAATTGCAGAGACATTCTCGTTGAATATTAAATCCCTGGTAACACGTTCGTCTTCCGAGGAGACAGAGAGATTATTTATCCCCGGTGTATCTATTATCAGTGTATATTTGGGGTTGAAATTAGCAATACCTTCTGCTATCTCAACAGTTGTACCAGGATAATTGGAGACAGTGACATACTGACCAGTAAGCAGATTGAAGATTACGGACTTTCCAACGTTAGGATTGCCGACTAGAAGCACGCGCCTTCTCTTGCTTAAATCGATTAGGGACTCATCCTTACTATGTATCATGTTTTAGTTCAAGAACCTATTAAATTAAGAGATAATCTGGAAGGTCTTCTCTCTAGAATGTTTCCCGCAAGTTATCAGGAAATCTCGTGGCCGTTTATTAAAAAATTTGGCAAGGATAGCGATAACAGACTTATTCGCCCTATTCTTTTCAGGAGAGGCAGTAGTATAAACCCTGAACTTGTCCCCTTCATGCTTAATCCTGTTTTCGCATGCTCCTGTTATGACCTTTACTTTTATAAATCTATTCTTGAGGCGATTCACTTTTAGTCAATGCCTGCTTAACCAATGCGCTGACGCGTCCTCCTTGAGCCTTTCCAGATGCCTTTTCCATAACCTGTTTCATGACTTTGCCCATATCCTTTATAGTTGCATCAGGAAATTCCTTTAATACCTGAGAGATTATCTCTTTTATCTGGGCATCCTCTAAGGATTTGGGCAGGTAAGTCTTGATAATCTCTAATTCCTTTGTCTCTTTCTCAACCAGATCCTGACGGTTGCCTTTCTTGAATTGCTCTATAGAATCCTCATGCCGTTTAGCTTCCTTTCTGAGAACAGATGCAACCTCAGCATCATCAAGCTTATCTTTTTTCTCTGCAATGGCTGCATTTTTAAATTGTGCACGCAGGAAACTCAAAATTGAAGAACGCACCTTATCCTTTTCCTTCATGGCCTGTTTAAAATCCTCTAAGATTTTTTCTTCCAGCATAATCTACTCCTTGTTTAACATCTCTTGCCATGTTTATATGGCCGTTTTTTGTTTTTTTTCATTTTTTTCATAATCTCTTTTTCTACATCGATGTTCAACCCGCCGCTTAAATCAAAAAGCCTAATAAATGTATCAGCGATTTCTTCCTTAAAATTCTCCTTATCATTTAAACGATAAGATTCCATGGCCTCGGCAAGCTCTGTAACAATAAGCATCAACATCTCTCCCACATTGCGTTTCTCATCCCAGAAACCTTTCTCTCTGGCGATTCTATTGCAAAGTTGAGTCAATGATTTTATATCACTCATAAGTTAAGCTCCCCTTATTAGAAAGAAGAAAATTAAAACAGATAACCCCCAGCAGTAATAAGCAAAGTGATAAAATTTAAATCTCGAAACTAAAACTAGCAAAATTCTTAAAGCCAAAAGAGAAAAAACAAATGCACTAATAAAGGCTATTAACAAATATCCGAAGTCAATACTGACAGAGGTGATTTCTTTTATCTTATAGAGCCCAGCCCCGATTATTGCCGGAATCGCCAACAAAAAAGAAAGACGCACTGCCAATACAGGTTCTATACCTCTAAATATGCAAAAGCTAATCGTCATAGCGCTGCGGGAAAGACCCGGAACAAGCGATAGGCCTTGGGCAAGACCGATAAAGGCCCCATCAGTAAGCTTTAAATCTTCTCTTTGGCGCATACAGCTAGCCTGCTTAAACTTTGTTAAAAAAAGTACCCCTCCAGTAATTACTAAAGACACTCCGACTACCCAAAGCGAAGAAAACATGCGTTCAATAAAATTATCGAAACTAATGGCAATTACTGCTGTAAAGATACTGGCAATAATTAAGAATTTAGCTACCTTTAGATAGGGCCCTGGCTTAACATAAGTACGCCTCAGTATGGCGCTAAGAATATTCTTTAATTCCGGCCAACAGAAAAGCACTATGGCGCAAAGGCTACCAAGATGTACTATGATATAAAAGACAATATCGCCTTCTGCCGTGTCTAGTAATCTGTGTAATATAACTAAGTGCCCGGAGCTACTAATAGGCAAAAATTCAGTTAGGCCCTGAATTACCCCTAAAAGCACATAACGAAAAACCATTATCCCCGACAAGGTTTCCTGCCTTTGTTGGCTCTTTTTGAACGCCAGGAAAGCTTGCCCCTACGTTTACGTCTGCCTGTACCCATATTAGGCCTCCTTTTAGTGAGTGAACAATTTAATCTAGGTTATCAATAATTTCTCTAGTTGTTTTATATTTGATATTATTTGATATGGAGCTTCTCTCTTGATTTCGTACAAACTGCTTGAACCAGTCGTAACAATAATTGATTTTATTTTTGCACTATTGGCAGTCTGGACATCAATGGCCATATCTCCGACATAAATTGCTTCATCGTGCTGCATACGAAAATACCTTAAAATCTTACGAAGAATCTCTGGGTGCGGTTTGCCTCTCTTTAGTCTATCCCCGCAGAGCAAAAAAGAAAAGTACTTATTTATATTAAGCGCCTTCAATATGATTTTGGAAAATCTTGTCGGTCTGTTGCTTGCAACAGCTAGATGATACCTCGAAGATAATCTCCCAAGCAACTTCCTGACTCCTGAAAATAATCTCGATTTCTTCGGCAGTGACTCCCTATGATGTGCCCGGTAAATCCTTAAGGCAGAATTCAATGCCTTTTTTGGCACAAAAGGCGATAATAACTTTTTATCTCCCCAGCCAACAGCCCTTTTGATTACTGACTTACTTTTTGTGGGTAGTCCTAATTTTTTCATAGTAAAATTAAAACTGGACTCGATCGCCTCATAAGCATCTATCAATGTGCCATCGAGATCAAAGATGACTAATTTAATATTGTTAAACGAAGTAGTTATCACCTTTTTAGGCTCTTCTCTCTAGCCGATGTAACTTATCAACATGGCTATTATATAGGTATTTTCTCCTGCCTATAGTAATCAGCAGTTCATTATCAATTTGAACCTTCATCCTATTAAAATTTGATCTTGGTTCTATCTCATTGTAATCAAATCTCAGCCGCCTTAAAGCACTAAAGAATTTAAACATCATATTTATCTTTGAATGGCTATTGCGTATTAAGCGACAATACTCTCTATCACTCAAAGGATAAGGAAAGAGACATTTGGGACATGAATCTTTCGCTAGACAACTATTGCAACCTCTCTTATTCTTCAAGTTAGACGATAGCATGTTCATGTTCCTGGCTATGGTCTTTGGTTCCTGACCAACCTTTGCTATCGGCTTAGCATTAAAACAAGGAATAATCGAATTGTCCCTATTTATTATGGCCCGTCGAAAACTTAAAGCAGGACACTCTTCGTCAGAGAATCTACATTCATCCAGAAAATAGCAATCAGATTTGGCCATGTCACCTTTTAAAATTAGATTATCAGAAAAGGAAGCTAAATCTATAAGACTCTCTATATCCTTAGGAGTAGATAGGTTAAAAATCAACTTATCAGTAACATTACTGCCTTTGGAAGCTGAATGATTATTGCGATAGCTCCCAAAAGGGATAAATTTAAATAGGCCTAAATTTAGGAACCGCTTAGTTTTATTAGATAGTATCTCACTTGCAAAGGTTACTTTATATCTTCCGGATATAGGATTTAAATCAGCTGGATTTATGCCATCATTATTAAGCAAAGAGAATAAATAAATATTTGAGATAGGCAAACCTGCAGAAATAATTTTTTTCATAAGTCGATAAAAAACTTTATCTTCAGCATAGCTGGTCAGGAAACCTATAGCTGGAGCAATCTCTGCATAATTTCTTAACCAGTGCAGAGTCTTTGAATCTAGATAATTTTCTCTCATCAGGAGGTCAGGATAAGCCCCTTTGCAAGTGTTGCTATATGTACCAGTCAACAATCTGCTCAGCTCTTCCCCTGTGTTAATCTCAATTATAGACTGGTCGTGATTCTTAATGTGTGGCATCTTGCGCTCATCATATGTATATTGGGTCTGAAGTGGAAGGCGCGTTAAAGGTCGTATTATTTCTAAGCCATGATCTTTATATGTCTTAGATAATTCTGTTCCCTGAAAAATTCTCAAATAGTTATAACTACAATCTGGGAGTTCTAACTGCCTAACAAATCTCACTGTTTCTCTGTCATCTTTAATGCTTGAGCCTGGTAAGCCCATTATTATATTGACTTTTGGCGTTAATCCAATTTCTTTCGCTATTTTCACATTTTCTTTAAGTTTTGATACGAATCTTTTTTCTGGAAGAAAGTTATCCTCATTATTTAAGTTTGTCCTCACCTTTTTTATGATACGTAATACTCTGGGCGAAGTACTTTCTAATCCAAAACCTATATCCTTAAATCCTGCCCTATACATAAGGTGAAGTAGTTCTTTATCCACTCTATCTGCTCGCGTCATAGTCCCCAATGGCAGATGGATTTTTTCCTCAATAATCCTGCGACAAACCTGCTTCGCCCTCCCGACATCTAGAGAAAATGCATCATCCATAATCCTTATTGTTCTTGCCCTTGCCTGTATGTCTTTATTTTCAAGCCAGTTACTTATCATCTTTAATTCAGAAACTACTCTATCTACGGAGTGATAACTGATTCTCCATCCAGACATTGCAGAGAAATTACAGTATACACATTTAAATACACATCCCCGAGAACTCAAGACTCCAATACAACCATCAGGGACCAAGATATTCTCCAAATAAGGCGAGGGAAAGATATCTAGCCCTGCATCTTTATTATCGCCTCTTATTGGAGGTCTATCTGGGCTACGCATGAGTTTAGATTTTATACGATAGGTTATTCCCTGGATATCAGATATATCCTGACTCGTTCTTAGACGCTTAACCAGTTCATATGCACTCTGCTCTGCTTCGGCCCGCACGCATATGTCTATAGCTGAATTATCCTGCATGATTAATTTATCAGAAAAAGTAGCTGTTGGTCCGCCAGCTATAATAGTTAATTTGGGATTTCTTTTTTTTAATAGCTGTGAAATAAGTTTAACAAAATAATAATTTATATCAAGACAAGTGAAGCCGACTATTTGCCCAGCCTGGTCCAATATCTTATCAGCCAACTCATTTAAAGTAATGGGATCTCTGTGGATAAACTGCTTGGCCCTAATGCCTTTCTTTTTTAGATAGGCTAATATATAGCCGCTGCCTAAATTATAATCAAGGGTAAAAGATAATAGAGCGTTATCCTGGAATCCT
Source organism: Candidatus Omnitrophota bacterium (assembly GCA_018830005.1). Taxonomy (NCBI): domain Bacteria; kingdom Pseudomonadati; phylum Candidatus Omnitrophota; species Candidatus Omnitrophota bacterium. The sequence continues at coordinate 131,468 of JAHJTE010000001.1, read as the reverse complement.
GGGAATATAAACAATATCTCTGGATTGGTCTTTTTTTCTTTTTCGCGCATGTTAACTGACATTTAAGAAGTGGTTGTAAGGGCCTAGCTTGGGCTTAGTTAAAAACTTGGCAAAAATTGGACGGGGTCCTGAAACTTGTTATCCTTCATAAGCGAAAAGTGTAGATGCGCCTTCATTCCTTTGTAATTTGCATTTCCGGTTTTGCCTACACTACCGATAACCTCGCCCTGCCTAACGCGCTCTAACATGTTTACCTCGATACTATCAAGATGTCCGTAAAGGCTAATAAAACCGCCTTTATGGTAAATCTCAACATATTTACCCAGACTGCGGGATGTCCTCGCTCCAATAACCCATCCGCTCCTTGCAGCGCAGACTGGGGTACCGACAGAAGCGCTAAAATCAATACCTCTATGCTTCAGCCCACCCTTACGACGTGCTCCAAAGTGGCCATTGCCATAAGAATCATCTCTTATAACCAGCTCTATATCTTTAGCCAGTGGTGAAACAAAAGCGACTCTATCTAGGAAGTACAGCTCATTGAAGGCAAAAAATAAAGCTAATAAAACACAAATACCAAATAAGATATTCTTTAGAAAATTAAAGAACTTAATCATGATAACCCTTAAGGAATATTCAACTTCTCAATGCTTATTGACTTTATTATATTTTTACCGGTTTCATCAATATAATAATCAATCCCGGCGCTATCGCCAGCCTCAATGTTTTCAAGCGAAGTAATATTTTCAAATTTGCTATCTTTATCAAAAATAAAAACTCTATCCTTCTCTGCATCTGAATCGTAATCAAGGTATCTTATGGAGAGCTCTTCCTTGAGACTATCAACTCCAATCACCTCACCCCATACCCATTTGATCTCCTTTAGGGAAGATGCTTCTTCCTCTAATACAACATCGGGTGATTCTTCAGAGCTGATATCTATTTCAAGATCCTGGTTTGACTCTTGTGCACATGTAAAGTTAGAAATAAAAAATAATATAGATAATAAAAGTATTGCACTTTTTAAAACATGCGCTCTTGACATACAGCCCACCTCCCATGTCGTATAGATCAATGCTCATTTATGTTTTTAAGGGTTCAGCACGCCTCCGGAAACAAAAAGTTTCAAGGCCTCCTCTGCAGATATATCCAAGGAAATCACATCCTCTTTTGGCACTAAAATAAAAAAACCTGTTAAAGGACCCGGAGTGCCTGGAACAAACACATTAAGCATTTCCTTGCCAATTTTCTTGCTTGCCTGAGGTATGCCTTCATTGGTAACAAAGGCCAGTGACCATATACCCTTGCGCGGATATTGGATAAGAACAACCTTCTTGAACAGCTGCCTCTTTTCAGAAAATAAAAACTGAACTATTTTCTTAACTGCGGGATAAATCTGACGGATTAAAGGCAGGCGTAAAAATATCCCTTCAAAAATAGGCAAAATTTTTCTTGTGAAAAAATGAGTACTTAGGAACCCTGCAATGATTATAATTAATGCAGCCAATAGCAATCCCAAACCGGGGATATCAAAACCAAAATTGCTTGATAGATAATTGTTAATGTGTTTACCTACCAAATTTTCAGCGAAATTGAAAAAAGCAAAAATAATGTAGCCTGTAAGAACAATCGGAAGCAATACAGCAAGCCCTGTAAAAAAATAACGCCTGAATCTTATCATCATAAAGACCACCTCGTAAATTTAATCATCGATAGAAAGGCAAGAATAACAATCCCAACCAAACAATACAAGTGGTAAAAACACCAACAGTCGCTCCTATCCAGAACCATTCAAAAAATACTATTTTGATATTACGTTCTTTTTCTAAAATACCCAGGGCAACAATATTTGCTGTAGAGCCAATCATGGTAATATTACCGCCAAAGCATCCGCCAAAAAGTAAGGCCCACCAGAGGGATGTTATATTGAATCCTATCTCTTCGAAGCTATGGATAATCGGAATAAAGGCTGCAACAAACACCACATTATCAAGGATGCTTGAGCCTATTGCGCTACTCCAGAGAACAACACTGATAAGCTGGCGCGGATTATGCCCTACAATATGTGCTAAGCTATTTGCTATTACATTCGTTGCTCCAGTATATTTTAATGTCCCTGCCTGAGCAAAAAGCAACATAAAGAAAAGTAACGTCCACCACTCCACATCTTTTTCAACATATTCACGCGCCTTAGATGACTTCCAAATCATAACAATAGCAGCAAAAATCAATGGCATAATTAAAAGCATGGTATTAGCTTCTAAATTAAAGAATACCTCCAAACGATGATGCAAGGCAATAAAGAGAATCGTCATCCCAAAGGTAAATAGTCCAATCTTTAACTGCCTGTCCGGCGGTACAGAAATAAGATGTAGGAGCATCTCATTTTTTCCGAAAATTTTTATATTTTTGTTAAACTGATCCAATGCCTTTCTGTACCAAAACATTAAAAGCAAAATGGTAAAGAATAAAGCTATTAGCATTAACGGAAAGGCCTTAATCATAAAATCTTCAAATGTAAGCCCACTTTTCGAAGCAATGATGATTCCTATCGGATTACCCAAAACAGTGCCGGCGCTGCCAACATTCGCACTAATTACTGCAATAATAATAAATGGAAGTGGTTTTACCTCAAAATAATCGCAGATCTCTAATATTGCAGCAACCACAAAAATAATCGCCGAGACCTCGTCAATCATCATTGTAAGTGCGGCCGAAATAAGAGCCGTAACAATTAAAAATTTCTTAGCAGTTAAATTTGGTATGCGTAATATGAGCTGCACTATCCAGGAAAAGAAACCACTATCCTTAAGCATGCCGACTATAATCATCATCCCCACTAAAAAGAGAATAATCTCTAAAGAGGCAAAGCGTATCAAATTCTCAAGATTAATAGTATTGGTCAAAAGTAGAAGTGAGACGCCTAAAAATGAGAAACTCAAGCGGAATTGCCAAAACAGGAGCGTTCCACATATTGAAAGGGAAAAGACAGCTAAGGAGAGTGCTTGTTGGAAATTAAATCCTAACCTTCCGGCAACAATATAGACTAAAAGACTCAAAAATATTAAGGCTGTAAATTTATAACGTTTTTTCATAACTTAGTGCTAATTAATCCTTGGCTATTGCTAGCATAATCGCACCGGCTAAAAGGAGAACAAATCCAAGACAGGCCTTTATAATTTCAACAACACTAGGCCAAAAGATTACTATAGATATTACGCCAATAATAACCAGGGCCATACCTAAAATAACTTTTAATGCTGTATTGAATCCCTTCCTGTTGATATCTTCTGCCATGGCTAACCTCCTATTTAATGCCCTTCTCCACTTGCTGGCCTGCTCTTCCAGCGGCGATGAATCCAGCTCCATTGAGCAGGATATCTCCTAATATAATTTTCAATAATCTTAGTAAGTTTGGCAATATTTACTTTTACTGTCTCATCGAAGTTTTCTTTCTTCTCTATCACAAACTCTGGTTCAATAATAATCTCCTGAGTATTATCCTCTTTTCTAATAATAAAGACTGGCATTATGGCCGCTTTTGAACGTAAGGCCATGACCACCGGCCCCGTAGCCGTAGCTGCCTGTTTACCAAAGAAATCCACAAACACGCCTCTGCCTGAACCAAAATTCTGGTCAAGTTGAAGAGAGAATATTCCATTCTTTTTCAAAAATGATAATGCTTTATCTACACAGGCCTTAGCGGGTTTAGTGTAAATACTCTCCAGGCCAAAGAATTTAATTTTCTTTAATAAGAACCTATCGATATTCTCATCGCGCATGGGACGTAATATTATTGCGCAAGGAAAACCAGCGAATTGTAAACGGACCATTAGAAGAGGAAAATTCCCAAAATGAGCACTGACGCATATTGCGCCCTTACCGCGCGTTAAGGCCTGCTCTAAATACTCGCTACCTTTTATTGAGATTTGTTCTTTTATCTTAGCTGGGCATTGACAACAAACCAATGTCTCCAGTGCGCCTTTTATAGATTCCTCGAAACAACCCAAGATAATAGTCTTTATCTGCTTTGAACCAATCGTATCGCCAAAAGCTATCTTAAGCCCTTCCTCTGCAACGCAGCGATGCCTTCCTGCCACCAGATAGACAATCTTAGCCAAAAATTTAGAAATTCTATAGATAGAATCTAAAGGCAGTAATTTAACAAGGAAGAGAGAGAAATACAAAGCTGAAATGCTTACCAAGCGCCTCCAAAATCTCTTAAATCTTTTTTTAGCCACGTTATCTGCGATTATAACATAGTAAAATTGTAATTTTCAAGCCTTAAGTTCAGTCCTGCGGCATAAATCAAATATAGCAATTGCCAACGAGGCAATTAAAAGCACAATGCAGACGCCGTAGGCAATGCTACGCTGGGAATCCTTTTGTTTAAAATTTGCCTGCGGATTCTTATATATAAAGAAAATTTCAGTCTCGGCTACTTTAACCAGATCTAATCCTTCTATTAACCTTTCAGGCTCTATGGTTAGCCTGTCTGGATCCTTAAGCCAAATTATCAATTTAGCATGTTTAAAAGGATTGATATCCCTAAATGGCATTATCTCCGGCAACATCGCACTTGTTGTCGCTCTCTGGCTAAAAACAGAAATAAAGCCTGCCAGATACTCAAAATTTGAAGCAATTAATTCATCCTGATTTGTCTGGTCCTCGACCACATCAATAACAGGAGAGAAGGTTTTAGGCAGGTATATGGATATCTCGTTTGTGCGCTCTCTGACTTCTTGAGAAGGGATAATATTTATATAAGTTGAACCTATGAGATTGAATTTAACGTCTGATTCATGAATTGAAATTGTAGGAGAAATTAAAAATATAGCAAAAAAAACTAAAGATATATAGGCAAGACTTCTAAAAACAGGCGAGGATTTAGGGAATTTATTAATTAATTTATCGTAGAAAAATTCTAAACTTAATGCCGCAAGTAAAATTATGCCTATCATTCCCTGGCCACTAAAGATTCGATAGCGCAGAGGCAAAAAGACTATTCCGGCAAAAACAAGAGCAATGAAAAAAAGAAACTTTTTCTTTTGCCTGATTGCTAAGAATATTCCGATAATGGCTAAAAGATATACGCTGATATTCAGTTCAAATGGAAAATTCTCTCTTGTCTTGTGCGGGTCAAAAAAGCTAAGATAACGCAGCTGATGGATTAATAAAGGCAGATATAAAAATAACGAGGCCGAGGTGATCTTTACAATATTCAACAATCGTTCTCTAAAAGTTAGTCCATAGATAATCAAGGCTAAAAAGAAAAAGAAGGAAATGCTGACATGGCTGTAGAAGGCAAGCGCCATAAAAATAATTGCGGCAATAATCCTGTTTCGCTCAAGACTATAAAAAACTAACAATCCCAGACAAAAGGCTAGACTTGCAGGAAGAAAATCAACACTCGAGAGATAAAACGAATACATGGAAGATGCTATTAAAACAGACCAAAACGCCAAACGGCAGCCGAAAACAGTCTTTATGGTTAGGAAAATAGTGCAGAGCATGAAAGGAAAGATTAATAATTCAAATATTCGAGCTGTAGTTAGAATATTGCCATTCAGTTTGAACACAATGAGCATCAGGATGTGCAAAAGGGGTGGATATAAATGCGGTCTACCGTAAGGTGCATACTCCCAGAAAGAAATAGAAGGTATTCCTCCGCAACGGTAAAAGTTAAGCACTGTCAGAAGATGATAATATATATCTATAAAAGTTGGCATCCATTTCCAACGCAAGATAAGAATAATAACAAATAAGGCAATTATGCAATAAGAATAAACATCAAAGCTTCTATCTCGTCTAGAAATCATGCCTTTGCCTTTATTTTCGTATAGATGCTCTTTGTAATTGCAAGCATGGCTAGAATAATACAGATTAATACGAATAAATCACCATGGCGATTATAATATGTCTGGTAATCTAATTTGACAGCCACAGGAAATGTCTTAAAGCCCCTAACAAATGTCTCTTCGCTAACAAATTTTTCCATCTTGCCTTTAGCATTGATTAATCCTGATATACCTGTATTAGCGCAACGCACAATGCTTACGCGATTTTCAACAGCCCTAAATACACTTTGTGAAAGATGCTGCTGGGGTTCGGCCTGTCTATCAAACCAGGCATCATTTGTGATATTCACTAGGATAGATGCGCCCTCCTTTAAGAATTGTCTAGATAAATTACTAAAGGCATCTTCAAAACATATGAGAACAGCAAATCTTATATCTTTTAAATTAAATATAGTGTAGGATTTTCCCCAGCTAAAATCTCCAATCCCTACTATTGAGGCCAAAAATGGAGTTAATCTCCGAAAAGGTATGAATTCACCATAGGGGACAAGATGTAATTTATCATATAAAGTCAATAAGCTTCCCTGCGGTGAAATCAATATAGCACTATTATAGAATTCATCTTGCTCAACCCTTACAGCCCCTGTTAACAGGTGTGTATTTAAATCCTTGGCTAATCCAGATACCACATCAAAAATCCCTGAGTCCAATTCGAAATATATAGGGAGAGCGCTTTCCGGCCATATAATCATATCTGGAGCATCTTTGGCTGCCTCTATACTAAGGTCAATGATCTCTTCTAAGATATAATCTTTTGCGTATGGATTCCATTTTAGGTTTTGAGATATGTTAGGCTGGACTATAGATACGCGCAAGATATCTTGTTTTTTACTAAAATTCTCAGCCAAACGTAGTAGACCATAACCTAAAACACTAACCAAGACAAAAGCAAGAGAGAGTAATAAACCTATGATCTTCTTGTAAATACCTTGTTTGCGCGCTATAACTTCCTCTGTAACCATCCAGAAAATACAATTGGCGAACATGACTACAAAGGATACGCCATATACACCAGAAGAATCCGCTATCTGAATCAAGGCAAGATTTCTAAATTGAGAATACCCCAGAGAGTTCCATCCAAATCCAGTTAAAAGATGTGAGCGAACGAATTCAAACCCGACCCAGATACAAGGTAAGATAAACAATAAATACAGCTTGCGATTTTCATTTATAAACGACTTTAAACAAAAGGAGGTTAACAATCCAAAAAAGGCAGGATATAAACTTAGGTATAGACCAAGGACTAACCAGCCTACAATAGTAACTTTAGTCAACCAAAATAGGCTAAAATAAAAAAATATTCCTGCAGCAAGATAACTATATAAAAAGGCTCCTCTAGCCGAAACTCTATTGATAACACAAAGCAAAGGAATAAAAGCAATCCAAGAAAACAGACTCAGATTAAAAGGCGGGAAAGAAAAAACAAGAAGAAAACCGGAGGCAACGCTTAGTAAAAAAGAGGAAAATTCGGAATTTTTAGTCTCTGGAGGGTTCATTTACCATGGCATTTCTTATATTTAATTGGCTTATTAGTAGCCGGATCAATTGCGCCACAGGGACAAGGATCATTACGACCAACCTTCTTATCTGTAATCTTAGGCTGTGGCTTGGCTTGAGTTAAATCCTGCTTAACTGGAGAAACCCCTGCTGGGTCAGCATTCAAAGACGATCTCTGTTCATGAATTAATTCCTGAGGCAAAGAGCTAAATACCCCGCGCACCCTCTGTTGTGTCGGCGCCTGAACCTTCAAAATAAACTCTACTGCCTCCTGTTTTATCTGCTCGATCATCTCCTGGAACATATTAAACGCCTCACGTTGATATTCAATCAAGGGATCACGCTGGCCGTAAGCACGCAGTCCTATACCCTCTTTAAGCGCATCCATATTCAGAAGATGGTCTTTCCACTTAGCATCTATGATCTGCAGTAGTATCATCCTCTCTAGATAACACATCATCTCTTGCCCTAGATTGTTTTCTTTCTCCTGGTAAAGTTTCACTACACGTTTAAATAAATCCTCGCGTAAAGAATCTTGCGATTCCGATAGAATCTTAGACTCATCTAATTCTAGTCTTAATCCAAATTTAGTTTTTAACCAGTTTTGACAACCTCCTAAATCAACTTCTCCCGGACTTGCGCTATTCAGATAAAGAGAAAGACCGCTTTCTAAATTAGCATCAATCATTGAGAAATATTCTTCTCTTAGACTTTCGCCTTCTAAAACCATTCTGCGTTGCTGATATATAACCTCGCGCTGTCTGTTCATTGCATTATCATATTCTAAAATCTGTTTACGAATCTCAAAGTTATGATTTTCTACTCTCTTTTGGGCTACCTCAATAGACTTACTAACCCAAGGATGTTCAATCGCCTGACCCTTTTCCAACCCCAGCGTATTCATTACATTAATCATGCGGTCAGATCCGAATAGCCGCATCAGGTCATCTTCGAATGATACATAAAATCTACTCGAACCAGGATCTCCTTGTCTGCCGCTTCTACCACGCAGCTGATTATCAATTCTTCTTGCCTCGTGACGCTCTGTGCCGATAACATGTAAGCCCCCTAAGGCAACTACCTTTTCATGTTCAGCATCTGTTTTTTTCTTAAATTCTTCTAGAAGCCTTTCATATTCCTTTAAAAAGAACTCTCTATCCTCGATATTTTTTTCATTTGTCATTGCCTTGGCAATATATTCAGGATTTCCTCCCAGGATTATATCCGTGCCGCGACCAGCCATATTTGTGGCAATTGTAATTGTCTTTAATCTACCGGCCTGGGCAATAATCTGCGCTTCAAATTCATGATATTTAGCATTAAGCACCTGATGTTGGACTCCACACTTTTTGAGCATATCAGATAAGGCCTCGCTTCTTTCTATAGAGATGGTACCCACCAAAACCGGCCGCCCCAGATTATAAAGATTGGTTATCTCTTCGACAACAGCATTAAATTTTTCTTCCTGGCTTTTGAAAACTGCATCTGGTAAGCTTTCGCGAATCAGGGGTTGATTAGTCGGCACAGAGACAACATCCAGACCATAAATATGTTTAAACTCCTGCGCCTCTGTCATGGCCGTACCTGTCATACCTGCTAACTTCTCATACATCCGGAAGTAGTTTTGGAATGTAATGGTGGCTAAGGTTTGGTTCTCCCTTTCGATTTTTACATCTTCTTTTGCCTCTACTGCCTGATGCAGACCATCAGACCAACGCCTACCAGGCATAAGCCTTCCTGTAAATTCATCAACAATTATAACCTTGCCTTCTTTAAGTACATAATGCACATCGCGCTTAAACAAATTGTGCGCTTTCAAGGCGCAAGTTATATGGTGCACCCACATGCCTGCTATATCATCATAAAGGTTTTTAACGCCTAATAATTTTTCGCTTTTTGCTACTCCTTCTTCGGTTAAGGCCGCTGTATGTAATTTTTCATCAACAATATAATCAAACCCCTCATTTAAATCTGTTCCTTTAAATTTTGCATCAAGTTCGTCTTTTTGCGTAATTATTCTTCCCTTCAATTTAGGGACGATTCTATCTATTTGATAATATTTTTCTGTTGATTCCTCTGCTGGACCAGATATGATTAAAGGCGTCCTGGCCTCATCAACGAGGATAGAATCTACTTCATCAAGAATGGCAAAACAGAATGGCCGCTGAACCATATCCTGCTTATCAATAACCATATTATCCCGCAGATAATCAAAGCCGAATTCATTATTAGTGCCATAAGTAATATCGCATGAATAAGCTATGCGACGCTGTTGCGGGCTCATATCATGCTGGATAACGCCGACAGAAAGTCCTAAAAATTCAAAGACTGGCCCCATCCAGTCACGATCACGACGCGCAAGATAATCATTAACAGTAACAATGTGTACACCCCTGCCTGCTAAGGCATTCAGATAAGCAGCCAGTGTTGCCACTAAAGTCTTGCCCTCTCCTGTTACCATCTCCGCAATCTTTCCCTGATGCAAAACAATGCCTCCTAAGATCTGAACATCAAAATGTCTCATCCCAATCGCGCGACGAGCTGCCTCCCTGACAACAGCAAAGCTATCTGCGAGATGCTCGCTAAATACACTATTATTTAAATCCTTTAGCCTTAGCCTTAGTTTGTCCTTTTCTTCAGAGGAGGTGGCAGTAGCAATCCTTGCCTGCAGATCTACAATTCCAGAAGAGACTGATTTATATCTTTCCTTTATTTGAGGCCGAAACTCATCTGTCTTAGCAGCCAGTTCCTTATCCGAAAGCCTTTGATAAAAAGATTCTTTTGCGTTTACCTGGCTGGCGATCGGCCATAATGTATTAAGCTCACGCTCATTAGACGTCTTGAATAATTTAGATAATATTCCCATCACTTTTGCTCGCCTTATATTTTAAAAATTGCTCAATGAATTTATCTACTTCACCGTTCAATACAGCGTTAACATTTCCCATTTCAAATTCGGTCCTATGGTCTTTTACAAGAGAATAAGGATGCATTACATAGGAACGTATCTGGCTTCCCCATTCTATCTTTTTCTTTTGTGCGTGCTCTGCTGATATCTCCTGCTGCCGCTCTTCTAGTGATTTTTCATACAGCCGAGCGCGCAAAATCCTCATAGCCACAGCCTTATTCTGATACTGACTACGCTCGTTCTGACACTGCACTACTATGCCTGTAGGAAGGTGTGTTATCCTGACTGCAGAGTCTGTAACATTGACATGCTGACCCCCGGCCCCGGAAGAACGATAAGTATCAATGCGTAAATCAGCTATATTTATCTGTATGTCTACATCATCTTGGACTTCTGGGATAACGCCTACGGAGGCAAAAGAGGTATGTCGACGCTTATTTGCATCAAAAGGAGAGATTCGTACCAGGCGATGCACGCCTTTTTCTGATCTCAAATATCCATAGGCATATTCACCTTTAACCGAGAATGTAACGTTTTTTATACCTGCCTCTTCACCTGCTAAGACATCAATAATCTTAGCAGTAAAACCTTTGTTTTCTGCCCAGCGGGTATACATCCTATAAAGCATTGAGGTCCAATCACAAGATTCCGTACCACCAGCGCCGGCGTTGATGTTAACTATTGCGTTGTTTTTATCAAACCTGCCTGAAAAAAGCGTCCTGAATTCCAAGGCATTCAACTCTTCATCCAACTTGGCCGCTTCATTCTTTATCTCTTCTATCAACGCTACATCATTACAAGTACTGGCATGCAATAATTCATCTAATTCTTCCAGCTTAACATTAATCTCTGACCAAAGCCGAACAGAAGACTTTAAATCCTTAAGCTCAGACGTCTTTTTATTTGCCAGGTTAATATCGGACCAGAAATCAGGCTCGCTCATCTGAGCCTCAATCTGGGAAATGCCCTTTCGCTTATTATCTATGTCAAAGATAACCTCTTAAATGTTCTAAGCGGTTCCTTAATTCATTGATGTGGATATTTAATTCTTCCTGCATAAATATTCTCCCTTCGATTGCATAATATAACAAAAGCCAAAAACGCCTGTCGTACGTTGAGTCTCAACGACTGACTTAAGGCAAACTTTATAGCCTCTTTATCCCTTTTAAATCAAGCTCTAATTCATCCTTGTTGTCGCAGAATTCCATTCCATCCTCAATTGTAATACTGTCATTACGAATCAGCTTTACAATAGATTGACGGAATGTCTGCATGCCAAATATTTCTCCCTCGTATAAGAAGGAAGTAATCTCCCAAATCTTTCCTTCTCGAATCAATCGCGAAATTGTAGGAGTAAGCAGCATTGTCTCATAAGCTGGAATACAACCCGGTCTGTCCTTTCTCGGAATAAGTCTTAAAGATATAACGCCCTTCAATAACATAGATAGCTGTACCCTTACCTCTAGATGTTGGTGCGGAGGGAAAAAATTAATTATCCGCTCAATTGTTTGGGCCGCATTAACAGTATGAAGTGTGCTTAAAACCAAGACACCTGTCTCAGCAGCAGTAAGGGCAGCACTCATAGTCTCTAAGTCACGGATATTACCGATAAAGATAACGTCCGGGCTCTGATAAGTAAAATGCTTTAGGGCATCTGCATAGGAATCAACATCCAAACCCAGCTCTCTCTGGTTTATTATCGATCTCTTATCTTCAAATGTAAACTCAATAGGCTCCTCTAAGGTAATAACATGTCTACTTATATTTTGATTCATATGCTCAATCATACTGGCAATCGTAGTGGATTTACCGCTTCCGGCAGCTCCGGTTAAGAAGACCATGCCTCTTTTCTCCAGGGACAATTTTTTTAAAATATCTGCTGGCAAATTCAATTCCTCAAAGGTCTGCAGGTCTCTACGCACTCGTCTGACAACAATCGCAGGAGAATTTCTCTGTACAAACAGACTTGCCCGAAAACGACCTAGGTCTTCGAAATATACAGCAAAATCTACGTTTCTTGTCTTATTAAACTGTTTGCGCTGTTCATCATTAATAATCTCATTTACCATGCGCATCAAATCCTCAACAGAGAGCACTTGTTCTCCTACTTTTTCCAGCCTTGAATGAATCCTCATCCAGCATTGCGAACCAGCACGCAGTATTAAATCTGATGCGTCTTTTTCCACCATCTGCTTAAATAGATCTTTCATCTTGGCCATTTCTTACTCCTTGGATTGCCTTTCTTCTTCTTTAAAATTTCTGCTATTTCTTTTTCAATCGCTAACAGATCTTTCTTTTTTCTTATGCCTCTTGAATACCCGCCAATCTCTCCATTAATCCTCACTACCCTATGGCAAGGAATTAATAATGGGTATGGATTTTTCTTTAAGGCTGCTCCAACAGCACGACATGCCTTGGGCCTGCCTATTTTAGAAGCAACCCACTGATAACTACGTGTCTGACCCAGTGGTATTTTATAAGTTGCCCTTAAGACTCCTTTGCTAAACTCTGTTAGCCCGCTTAGAACCTTACTAAAAGGGTCTCCTAAATCTATTTTATCACCAATTTTCTTTTTCTTGTGTTTATTTTTCATCTTTTATCTTTGATTTTAGCATATTTTTTTTACGTAGTAGCCGGTGATATTTAAGCGCAAAACGATGTGCCTCGTTGCGAACCTGCTGTATTAAATGTAGAGCAGGAGAATGTGGATTCAGAACGAGAAATTCTTTTTTCCCCGGCATAAATATATGCTCTTTCCTCTTTGCAATGCCAATAACAGCAATATCAAGACCTTGCTCAATCAATGCCTTCTTTAATGCTGAGACCTGTCCCTTGCCGCCGTCAACAATAAACAGATCCGGCCTCTTTAGATTATCCTCTTTTATCCTGGAAAATCTACGCCTTACTATTTCTAAAATACTCTCGTAGTCATTTGCCCCAGAAACAGTCTTAACTCTATAACGCCGATATTGACTCTTATCAGGTTGAGTCTTATAAAAGGAAACTAAAGAACCAACGTTATAATCTCCAGAGATATTCGAGATATCAAAGCCTTCAATCCTTAAAGGAAGACGTTTTAGGGCTAGGGCGCTTTTCAACTGCCAGAGGACATTGATTTTACCTAATTGCGGCTCATTCTTCCACAAAGACTCTAAGGCCTGGATTTGATCGCGAATCAATCCTGCCTCTTCAAATCTCTGTTTTTGCGAAAGTGTATGCATCCTTACTGAAAGATCCTTTAGGATGGTCCTTGTTTTACCCTCTAGAATTTGACGTATACGTCTAATATGACGCTGATAATCTTTCTTACTAATCTTAAAGATACAAGGAGCAGGACAAAGCCCCAAAGAATAATTCAAACATGGTTTTTTATGCATCTGAGAGCAAGTCCGAAACGGAAATATATTTCTGATAGTCTTTAATACTGACTTTAAGGTGCAGGAGCTGGTAAAAGGACCGATGAGAATAGCATCCTCGCCTGTTTTGGGCCTTGTGAACAGAACTCTAGGGAAGTCCTCCTTTGTAATTTTCACCCAGGGAAAACTCTTATCGTCTTTTCCAATCGTATTATATTTTGGATGCAGTTTCTTTATAAGTTCAGATTCTAGAATCAAGGCCTCTGCTTCACTGTTACACTCCTTAATATCAATAGTCGAAAGCCTTCCCAGCATAATCTGAATCTTAGGCTCTAAATCTTTTTTTCTATAAAAGTAAGATGTTATGCGCTTGTTTAAAGACGTGGCCTTGCCAACATAGAGTATATCTGAATTACTATCTTTCATAATGTAGACGCCAGCTGCATCAGGAATAGATTTTAATCTTTTCTTAATATCCATAGGAGGGCCTGCTTTATCTCATTGATTTTAAATAACAAGCCTGCGGCTAAATAAATAAAGGCAGCTAAAATCAAATTGAATATTAGGCGGATAAAAAGTACATGACAGATGAATAAATGCTGCCACGTCCAATTAATGCAAAATATCATAAATAGCGCGCAGGCAAATATTCTCAAAAAAGGTAGGCCAAAGATCTCCCCGTATTTAAGAGATGGAATGTGCCCCTTTAAGAATCTACACAAAAGAATTAAATTTATCGCTGCAGAAATAGAACTAGCAAGGGCAAGGCCTCCAATCTTTAAGGGAATGGCTAGAATAATGTTTAATATTAGATTTAGGACCAAACAGAAGGCAGCAATCTTAACCGGCCTTCTTGTATCTTCTAAGGCATAGAAACAGGCAAGTGTAATTTTTACCGCAGCAAAAAAGTATAGACCCAGAGAATAAAACAATAGGGCCAAAGATGTTATTTGGCTTGAAGCTATACCAAACTCTCCGCGCTGAAATATTGCTGTTGTTATCGGCCTGGACAGGAGGATAAGAAAGAAGCTAATTGGCAGCATAATAACTGTTATCATATTCATAGAAAAAACAAAGCTTTTAGCTAATTTGTCCTTTTCATTGAGAGCTACAAAAGCAGAAAAACGCGGAAGCAAGGCACTAGAAAGAGCAAAGGCAAATATTCCCAGAGGAAGCTGTATTATGCGGTTTGCGTAATATATCGCCGCAACTGCACCCGGACCGACAAGGGACGACAAAGAAGCAATAATAGTATCTATAAATACATTTATCTGATAAACTGCCGCCCCCAGAGTCCGCGGCCAGAAGAGTCGGCCAACCCTGGCTGAAGCATGCTTGACTTCAGGTTCTATCTTAAAATGAAAAATATTACTCCAAGGAGTTATGTGATTCCTCACTAGCGACGGCAGCTGACAAGAAAACTGCAGAATTCCTCCGACAATAACTGCCCAGGCAATGCCCAAAATAGGTTCATCCATAACTCTTACAGATACGAATGCACCAATGATAAGGCTTAGATTTAACAACATGGGGGCAATAGCGCTTGATGCAAAATTATTCATGGAATTAAGAAGGGAGGTATTGTAAGCCACAAGACCTATTAGCAAAATATAAACAAAAGTAATACGGGACATCTTTATTGCCAAAAACAACTTTTCAGGCTCATCCAAGAATCCAGGGGCAATAATCCGCACTAGAGCACCTGAAGCAATCTCGCTAAGAATAACAATGCCCACTAAGCTTGTGAGCATAAGTTTAAATAAAAATTGGCTTAATCTTAAGAATTCTTCTCTTTTAGCTTGAGAAAGCAATTTGGAGAATACAGGAACAAGTGTAGTATTTGTCGCGCCTTCTCCAATAAGATTACGTAATAGATTCGGTAGGCGAAAAGCAACAATAAACGCCTGCATCTGAATACCTGTGCCGAAGAAATACGCTAATACTACGTCCCGGAAAAAACCCGTGATTCTGGAGACAAATGTAGCAGCGCCAACAACAGAGGCTGAGCGCAAAATACGAGATTCAAGATATGGCAAATTATTAGTTGACATAAAATTTAATTTTTGGTATATTTGCTTAACTGAAGAAAGCCTTAAAGCATACTAGATTTATAAAGCTTTCTCGGATGAAACCTTTTTTAAAATCCCTAATAAGAGGTGAAAAGAATTGCCACAAAGAAAAGCTGGACTAAAAAGGCTGCGAGCCGATAAAAAAAGGCGCCTACGTAACATAAAGATAAAAACCAATCTCAAAAAATCTTTAAAAAAATTTCAGGCGCTTCTAAAAGATAAAAAAAGGGAAGAATTACTAGCTTCCTTAAAAGAGGCATTTGCCAAATTAGATAAGGCTGCCGCACAGGGAATAATCCACAAAAATACGGCCTCGCGTAGAAAAGGACGTCTCCACAAAAAGTTTCTCCTGGTTACGAATGCACCTTCTGACAAAGCCTAACTACCAATAGCTCTAAGGCAAGATCTGCAGACACCTTCCCCGTTTTAATCTTCAAATCCGTATCAAGAAATAAATCTAAATCCGCTTGCCAATTACGGCATCCCTTATCAGCTAAGGTATTATTCCAATACCAGAATAGGCCTCCTAAAACCTGAGGCGGCTGCGTACCGCCTATTAACAATTGTTGTAATATAGAAAGGCAACCAGGGGTATTGCCATAATCGATGATATTACGCGCCAAATCAAAAACACGCATTTCTCGTTTCTTGCGACAATGTATTTTCTGAACAGTCTTTGACTCTTCCAGATATGTAATTAATTTGTTGTGGGAGGCCTTTTTATCTTGACTTGTACATAGGATGAGTTCAAGAGGGGTGTTTTTTGAATTCCTGATAAAGTCAAGAAGATATGCGCAAACCCTTTCAGGAAGATGGTCTACATCTCTGATGATTAAAAGTCGCTTCTTGCAATCCACAGGCAGACGCGCAAGTATCTGGCCCAAACTATTAACCGTTAGCCCTTGCGAGTTGATATCATCGGTGTTAAATTCTGCCACTGCAGGAATAGAAGTTGTAAATTTTTTTTTCAGTAAAGTAATCTTGTCATCTTTTAATGTTACATCATCCCCTGAAATAAAAACAATAGCATTATCTACCATGCCTCTACAACTCTTTCTACAATCCTGCGCGCAAGATCAGAAACAGCATCTTCCACTGCCACAGTCTCGCTTTTCGCTAAAGAACCTTGAGTATAATAGGTAGCTTCACCAGCGAAATTATTCTCTTGAAAGACGACCTTATCATTGGCCTTATCTTTTAATGTTATATTTGAGAAAAGGGTAACGCGATACTCTGTAACATCTTCATTATTATCAGTATATTGAAGTGCATCGCGCTTATATCTTAGAATTTCGCCTTCCAGAATTAAATCCGTGTTTTCTAAGCGGGATACTTTAAGATTTCCATCCATCAGGAAACGATCAACAACAGCATTCGTTACCTTTGTCTCTAAGAGTGGGAAATAATTTACGAGTCTACGATATTCACTCCTTTCATCAGCGATATTAATTTTATTCAAGAAAGGCATTATGGCAATTGTGGTGCCAGCAGGATAAATACTCGAGCGCGTAGTATAACCGCAGCCGACAAACGCAAAAATAATAAGATATAAGAACAAAAATTTAATAGGCCCAACAAGGCGTAATCTTTTACTCATTTTCCTCCTTGATTTCTGCCAGCCTCTCTTTTGCCTTCTTAGCCCAAGGACTTTGAGGATGATTAGCAATAACGTATTGATAATAGATTTTAGCGCTTTTATAGGCCTTCTGTTTTTCATAAAAGTGGGCTGTATTAAAATTGCCCTGTGCTTCGTCTTCTTTCAAAGTAGCAACCCTCTTACTAGCCTCAGTCTTCAATTGCGTATCCGGATGTTCTTTAATAAAATCTTCCAATTGCCTCCTGGCTGAAGAAGCGCCGGCCTGATCGTAATCAAAGCCTCCTGACATCTTGGCTGTAACTACAGCGATCTGATATTCAGCTTCCTCAAGCCATTCGCTATTAGAATAATTATCCAAGACCTTAGTAAATGCCTCTTTTGCTTCATAGAGACGCTTGTCCTTTAGCAGGGCAAGCCCTAACTTATATTGACTGGCGGCAGCAAATTCACTATAAGGGGCATTTTCGATTACGCTAGAAAATATCTCTATTGCTGGTTCATCGCCGCTTAAAAAACTATTCCATGAATGTTTTACCTTTCCTTCAAGAAATAGATTTCCTATTTCGTATTGACGCTGCGTCATTTCCATAATCCTTTCAGAAAAAGGATACTTTTCTATTGCTAGCTGATATGCCTTATAGGCGTCATAATACTGATTCAATTTCTCAAGGCTTGCCCCAACATAAAATTGACCTTCAGCTGCCTCACGCGCACTCGGAAAATAACTTACTAACTTTCTCGCCTCGCGTAAACTTAGAGTATATTGCTCACTCTTATAGTACTTGAGAACTTCCTCTAGCTGCAATCTTGCATTCTCTTTAGCGCTATATTTGGGATTTATCCAGCGTTGAGTCTCAGGTGTCCAAATCCAGAATGCACTTACGTCGCTAACCCATAAGATTAACAGAAATATCGCCAATATACTAATGACTTTCTTGTTCATGCTCTCAACTTTAACATAGCTATGTTTCTTTGTCAACCCCGTTAGATAGACTTTGCCTAAAAGAATCGATACGTTCATATAATCCAAAAATCAGGAAAAACAATAAAATGTAGTAGCCAACGATTGGCCAAAGAGTTAGCTTAAAACCCACGTAAAAATAAGCCCCTGGGAGTTTACTGACAAAAGAGATAAAATGGATCATAACCGCTGCCGCCATTCCTAGAGGTGTAGCCAAAATTACGGCAATTGGTGGAAGAAGAGTAGCAAAAAGCAAAAATGTAAAACCCAATGCCAAAATTAGAGTTAAGGCCGGAATCACGATGATATTAGT
Organism: Candidatus Omnitrophota bacterium; assembly: GCA_018830005.1. Lineage (NCBI taxonomy): Bacteria > Pseudomonadati > Candidatus Omnitrophota > Candidatus Omnitrophota bacterium. The sequence goes on along the minus strand of JAHJTE010000001.1, from coordinate 112,909 downwards.
TAGAATTGCAAATGGCGTAATAATCCTAAAATGATAGATTAACAACGGCATAACACTCAAGTAGGCACAAATCGAGATAGAAAAAGCACAAATTAGTGCCCTAAAAAAGCTAGGCAGGTCTATAGCACCCTTATAAAATTTAGCCAAACAAAACATTATCATATTCTCTAAAATTTGCTCAAGGCGCGAACTAAAAAGAACAATGCCTAAAACAGCGAAAAATGAAAGCTGAAATCCTACTTCAAATATATAGCTTGGCTTAAATAATAATATCAAAAATGCCGCCAGAGAAAGGCAATTATAAATATTCTCCTCTCGCTCAATTAAGATGGCGACGATAACAAAAGTTGCCATTATTGTTGCGCGCACTACCGGCGGCCTCATCCCAGAAAGAATGCAATAAAATATAAGACAGATCAGAGAGATTATCAGCCTCGTTCTCCTTTTCACGCCAAAGGCCTTAAGCGTTAGAATAAAGATAAAGGCAACTATTCCAATATGCAGGCCGCTGATAGCCAGAATATGCGATGTGCCAGTATTGGCAAAGACCTCTCTTAATTGCGGATAAAGGACCTCCCTTCTTCCTAATAACATTGCCGCGTAGAAAGTTGCGCTTATTGGTGGTAACTGAAAAAATAACAAATCATTTAACCTCTCGCTTATCCTAGCGGCTATTCTTAAAATAAGATATCTCTTGTCCATACCAAGTATCTGGATATTGGCAGCATCTCTTATATTAATAATAAAATGTATGCCCTGCCTCGCCAGATACTGGCGATAATCAAAAGAACTCTTTGCCTCCTTAAAGCTAAGTGGCCTATAAATCTTCCCCTTCAATCTAACATTGTCAGCGCAAGAGAGATCATCTATCAAGTCCTTATCTACTACAGCTAAAATCTTGCCTGATGCGTTTAGCTTTAGGTTGTCTTTACAAATGCTTTTAACCTTAACTCTAAACTGGGCCTTTGACTTCTTTAAGACAGGGCTATCTATAATAGTGCCTGTTAATTCTAGGGGATTGTCCTTGGATTTAAATAAGTTGCTGATGTGGTTGGAACTTAATGCATTGCTATTGGCTAAAACAGATGAGCCCAAAAAGAAAAAGCCAATTAGCAATAAAAATACTGATTTCCCAGGCTGGTTTATAAGGATAGAGGCAAAAATCAGAAATAATGCAGATAATAACGCAGCTATAAAAAAACCAAATCCAAAAAAATGATTACAGATTATGCCTAAAATAAAACTGATAACAAGAGCGGTGAGGATACTAATTTGACTTAACTTATCAGATAGGACTAAAGACAAATGTGCTAATTTTTTAGAAGCGAGAGGCACTTTATTTATATCTAATGGAAGGGGGTAATATTCTTCTAGGTGATTTTTTCACCCTTAGCAACAACAACAATCCCGCTATCAGTTACAAAAAAGCGTTTTTTGTCTTCCTGGAGATTATAGCCAATTTGCATATGCTGTGGGATTTTTACATCCTTATCTATAATGGCACGTCTTATTTTTGCATAACGGCCTATATCTACTCCTTCCATGAGAACGCAATCCTCTACCAAAGAAAAGCTATTAATGCGCACATTAGCTGAAAGCACCGAACTTACGACTTTGCCTCCGCTTACAATCACCCCGTTGGATAACAGAGACTGTATTGCTGTGCCTTTTCGGGAGGGATCCCAAGAGCCATCATAGACGGTTTTGGCAGGAGGGAATTGGCCTTGAAGCGTTCTTATCGGCCACTCCTGATCATATAGATTAAATGTCGGTGTTACCTGGATAAGGTCCATATTTGCTTCATAATAGGCGTCTATTGTTCCAATATCCCGCCAATAAGTGCCGTACCTTTCATGTTTATTAAAATCATAAACAAGAACTTTATATTTGTTACAGATAGCTGGCATTATATCCCTGCCGAAGTCATAATGAGATAGGCTCCCGGATTGCTCGCATAAGATCTTTTTAATCATAGAACTAGAGGCAAAATATATACCCATAGATGCATAGATTCGCTTATTATCACCCGGAACGGTTTTGGGATTTTGCGGTTTTTCTTGAAATCCAACAAGTCGACCGCCTCTATTTACCTCACATACTCCAAGTTGACTGGATTTATCTATTGGCATCCTGACTACACCGATGGTAAAATCTGAATTTTTTTCTTTGTGGAAACGGATCATGTTCCGGTAGTCCATTTTATATATATGATCACCTGCTAAGATAAGAATGTAATCAGGTTTTTCGCTATCTATGATATATATATTTTGATATATCGCATCAGCCGTTCCCTTATACCAACTCTCGCCTACGCGATGCTGAGCCGGCACAGCATCTATATAATTTCCTACACGCGGATCAAAAATATTCCAACCTAGTCTTATATGCCGATCTAAAGAAATAGACCTATATTGTATCAGTACGTGTATCCTGTTAAGTCCGGAATTCAGACAGTTGGATAGAGAAAAATCAATAATACGGTAAACTCCTCCGAAAGGGACTGCGGGCTTAGCCCTGTCTCTTGTAAGAGGAAGCAGCCTTTTTCCTCTGCCTCCGGCCATTATGAATGTAACGACGTTTGATATATTCATGCTATTCTTATCTACAATTTAAATGTCTCTCTTTGCTACTCTATCCTTATATACTGCTCTATTTTCTTAAATTTCTTCTCGCCCATGCCTTTTATATTTTTTAGTTCTTCCTTTTCTTTAAAATCACCGTGGATTTCTCGATAACGGATAATAATCGAGGCGGTTTTCTCGCCTACTCCCGGAAGCTGCGTAAGCTCTTCTTTAGTGGCATTGTTTATGTTAATATTTAGATGTTTGCTATCTTTATCAATAGCAGAACATTTATAAAAACGACTTAAGGCCGGTCGCTTTTTTAAAGCATAATTTATACATACACCTGAAAGAATCGTTATAGCTAAAAAAACAAGAAGCAGCCTCTCTTGACGTGTAAGACTAAGCATAAAATCGGTTGATTATAGTTAAGAATACCTTAACAAGATGGGGATCAAACTGCGTACCGCTATTTTCTTTAAGTTCCTTTATAACAACGGACTTGGAAAGTCGCTTGCGGTATACCCTATCAGAACTCATGGCATCAAAGGAATCAGCAATTGCCAGAATGCGCGAACCCAAAGGGATCTGATCCATTTTAATACCCTCTGGATAACCTTTGCCATCATATCTTTCATGATGATGTAGGATTATTCTCTTTTCCTCGTCGATAAATTTTAGCGGCTCCAAAATAGTAACGCTCTTTACAGGATGACTCTTGATAACCTCGTAATCTTTAGCACTTAATCTGCCTTCAAAAAATAAGATACTGTCCTTTATTCCGATTTTTCCAATATCATGCAATTTGGCAGCGCGCTCAATTACATCTACTGTATGTAGGGGCAACCTAAGTTCCCTGGCTAAGGAAACAGAATATTTGGTTACGCGATTCGTATGCCCGTAAGAATAGGGGTCTTTCGCTTCTTGACTTAAGATCAAGGCCATAATCGCATCTAGTTCGCTCTCTTTTAGAATATCTTTGGTGATTATTAACTCCCGATTAATCCTTTCAAGCCTTGCTCGATCTCGCAATTCTGCAATCCAGAGATAGCCTATGCAAACTAAAGCTACTGTCAGCGACCAGCCTACAGAAAATATATCAACTCCAGGATAATAAAAGATTGTTATCACCCTTAGGGCGATAAGAATAAAAAGGAAAATAAGCACAGCTAACTTAAACCCCTGCTGGGCCAAAAGATTGTTTACGCTACTACGCATAGAAGTTACATAGCTCATATATTCTCCTTTTAGATAACTATATTTACCAGTTTTCCTTTAACCGTAATTATCTTTTTAATTTTTTTACCTGCGATTAACCTCTTTATTTTTTCATCATTTAGGCTAAGTTCCTTGATCTTTTCATCCTCGACCCCAGCATCTACATCTATCTTAGAGCGCAATTTGCCATTAACCTGGATGATTATTGTCATACTGCTCGTCTTTGTCAATTCTTGCTTATAGGTTGGCCAAGCTGCTTTGGCAACGCTCGCTTTCCCACCCAAAATCTGCCACATCTCTTCGCAGATATGAGGGATAATAGGAGCCAATAATAAAACAACCGTCTTAACTGTCTGTTTTATCTCTAGCGAGACTGCCGGCTGTTTATAAATCTCATTCACTAGCTCCATTACTGCGCTAATGGCGGTATTAAATTTAAAATTCTCTAAATCCTCACTAACCTTCTTAATCGTCTGATGAGTTTTTCTTTGCAATTGAGGATCTGGAGTCTTCTCTTCTCTCTTGCATCCAGCATCTTGCACCCTCTCCAGGAGTCTCCATACACGCTGCAGGAATCTCCAACTGCCTTCTATAGCACGTTCATTATATTCAAGTTCTGTCTCTGGAGGAGCGGCAAAAAGTATAAAAAGTCGCAAGGTGTCAGCCCCGTATTTATTGATAACAGTATCTGGATCTATGACATTGCCTTTAGACTTAGACATTACCTCTCCGTCTTTAAGTACCATGCCTTGAGTCAGCAAGCGTTTAAACGGCTCTGGAAAATTGAGCAGGCCCAGATCCTTTAAAAATTTAGTGAAAAAACGCGAATATAACAAATGCAAAATAGCATGTTCAATGCCACCAATATATTGATCTACCGGCATCCAATATTTTACATCTTCCTGTTTAAAAGGGGCTTCATTGAATTTGGGTGAGCAAAAACGCAAGAAATACCAAGAAGAATCAATAAAGGTAGTCATTGTATCCGTATCACGACGAGCTTTTTTATTACACTTCGGACAGGAAACATCTAAAAACTCCTTACTTTTTGCTAAGGGAGAGCCTTCTTTGCCTGATACCTTTAGATTTTGCGGCAGTCTAACAGGTAAATCCTTATCAGCTACAGGAACAGTGCCGCAATCCGAACAATAGATAATAGGAATAGGCGTGCCCCAATAACGCTGCCGCGATATCAACCAATCACGCAGACGATAATGAACAGTTCTTTTTCCTATCTTTTCTGCTTCCATCCAGCATGCAATCTCTTTCTTTGCCTTCTGATTATCCATGCCATCAAATTGACCAGAATTCACCTGTTCACCATCTGCCTCATAAGCCTCAGTCAAATCTTGCACTGTTTGAGCCTTACTGTTCGGCTCTTGAATAACAATCCGCATCGGCAATGCGTGCTCTTTAGCAAATAGGAAATCACGCTGATCGTGACAAGGCACTGCCATAATTGCGCCTGTGCCATACTCCATTAATACATAATCGGCTATATATATCGGTATCTTTTCATTATTCACAGGGTTGGTGGCAGCCACACCTTTTATTTTTACTCCGGTCTTTTTATTAATCAAATCTATGCGTTCGCGCTTAGTCTTTTGCTGCGACTTCTTAATATATCTTTCAACTTCTTTGATATTTGATATCTTATCTTTGATTTTTGATATTATCTCATGCTCGGGGGCAAGCACAATATATGTAGCACCGAATATAGTATCAACCCTTGTAGTAAATACACTAATCGTTTGGGGAAAACCTTCTATTTTAAAGGAAATCTCTACGCCCTCACTTCTGCCGATCCAATTTTCCTGCATGGTCAGTACACGGCTTGGCCAATCTTTAAGCAACTTTAAATCTTCCAATAAAATATCTCTGTATTCTGTAATTTTTAAAAACCACTGCTCTAATTCCTTCTGTACAACAGGCTTATCGCAACGCCAGCAAACACCTGATGCAACCTCTTCATTAGCCAAAGTCGTGGCACAATTTGGGCACCAATTCACCGTAGCCGGCTTTTTATATGCCAGACCACGCTCATACATCTTTAAGAATATCCACTGATTCCACCGGTAATATTCCGGCTCACAAGTTGAGATCTCTCGCGGCCAGTCGTAGGAAAAGCCCATGCGCCGCATCTCTTGTCGCATCCAATCAATACATTTATATGTCCAGCTTGCTGCATCGCTCCTGTTTTTAATAGCGGCATTTTCCGCAGGCTGACCAAATGCATCAAATCCGATTGGGTGCAAGACATTGTAACCGCGCATCCATTTATAGCGTGCTGTGACATCAGCGATTGTATAATTACGCACATGGCCCATATGGATTTTTCCAGAAGGATAGGGAAACATCTCTAGACAGTAAAATTTGGGCTTCTTGGCGTCAGGCATAACCTCAAATACCTGATTCTCCTCCCAGAATTTCTGCCATTTTTCTTCAGTTGCTTTAAAATTGTAAGTCATATTTTCTGATTTGTTTATTGTATCTTTTAAGTAACTTATAAATTCTATCAACAATCGAGGTAAAAGTCAACTTGTAGCGAGTGATTGACAAAACCCCCTGCAGGTGTTATGATTTCTACAGTTTAGAAGGATTATTATGGGCAGACGAAGAGAGGCGGTTCGTTTCCTAAAAGGATGGTGGAGCTGACGGGGTTCGAACCCGTGACCCTCTCAATGCCATTGAGATACGCTCCCAACTGCGCTACAGCCCCACAGCTGTAAAAATATAACATTTATAATAAACCCTGTCAATACATTCGTATCTTAAAGATACCCTGCGTTGACACTGACTGCGACCCCCTAGGTTGCTTAATCTGATTACGTTGAAACTAAATAAAATTGAAGGCATTAAAATCTTTGCGCTCATTGAAATCTCAATTGGAGGATTGACGCTTTCCTCAACTATCGCATCAATACTTTTACATACATCAATAAAACCCCTCAACATCCTGACATTCGTACTTATCACAAGTCTTATATCCTTATTTATTGGGTTCGGTTTGCTGTTCAAAAAGAGTCTTGCTGTAGGGCTTCTTAGATATTTTGCCTTTAGTATCATCTTAACTAAAATACTTATCTTTGCAAAGATAATATATCTAAACGGGGCTTTGGAAACAAACATTCCTGCCGATATAAAGAATTTCGTATCTATTATCTATCACTCTTTAATTCTCTGGTATTTTAACCAAAAAAATATAAAATTAGACTTTGAAAAAACTAAAAGGTGATAAAAATGATTAGAAAAACTAAAAGAATGTATCTAATATTTGCTCTGTCTTGTATATTTGTACTTCTTAGTGCGCCTTTAGGCTATTCGCAATCTAGGAAAATCAACGTCGTCACCATAGATAACTATATTATTAATCCAGTAACCAGGGATTATATTACAGAGGCAATTGAGACAACACAAAAAGATAACGACATCTGCCTCCTGATACAGCTGGATACTCCCGGCGGCCTCTTAGAGGCAACTAGAGACATCGTTAAAAAAATGATGAATGCTGATATACCAATCGTGGTATACGTTGCGCCTTCGGGAGGACGGGCTGCCTCAGCAGGATTATTCATAACGCTTGCAAGTCACGTGGCAGCTATGGCGCCTTCTACCAATATTGGAGCAGCCCATCCTGTTGCCTTAGGAATTGGTGCACCAAAATTTGATGAGAAAGATAAAGAGGCTGAAAAATTTAATTTTTCAAAAAAAGACAAAAAGCAATCAGAATCCCCTGATGCAATGGCAGATAAGATTATGAATGATACAATTGCCTGGGTTACTACTATTGCTAAAAACAGGAATCGCAATGTAGACTGGTCAATCAAGGCGGTTACCGAAAGCGTATCCGCAACAGAAAAAGAAGCGCAGAGACTAAAAGTTGTAGATTTTATCGCCGATGATTTAGACCAGCTAGTTAAAAAACTCCACGGCCTGACAATCAAAACAAAAACAAAAGAATTTAAATTGGACACAGAAAACTCCCAGATAAACTTTATCGAATTGAGCACACAGCAAAAAATCTTGAATTCCCTGATAAACCCTAATATCGCCTACATCTTCATGCTTCTAGGGTTTTTGGGGTTACTTTTTGAATTTACGCATCCGGGAATTGGTTTTCCTGGCATTGCCGGACTAATAGCTATAATCCTTGCCTTTTATGCATTTCAAGCGCTTCCAGTAAATTATGCCGGGGTAGCCTTAATTATCCTGGCAATAATACTTTTCATCGCCGAAGCCATGACCCCGACATTCGGACTGCTGACATTAGGAGGGCTTGTGGCAATGACATTGGGCTCTTTGATGTTATTTAATTCAAAACTGCCTTTTTTGCGAGTTTCTTTAAATGTAATTATTCCAATAGTTCTGGCCAGCAGCCTTATTATAATATTTCTGATGAGCAATGTAATTAAGGCACATAGAAAGAAGGTGGCTATAGGGCCTGAGACAATGATCGGGAAAGAGGCAACTGTTTACAGTCAGATAAGAAAAAAAGGCAAGGTTTTCTTTGACGGCATGATCTGGAATGCCATAAGCACATCAACCATAGGCAAAGGCCAAAAGGTCATTATTGAAAAAATTGACGGCCTTACCCTGACAGTTAAAGCGAAGAAAAAAGAAAAAGGTTAATCTATCCGCCAAACTAGTTGGCGGACTCATTAAAAGGAGGTAATATATGAACTTCGGAATTTTTGTTGCCATCATTGTTTTTTACCTGTTAAACTGCATCAAGGTTTTAAATGAATATGAACGTGCCGTTATCTTCAGGCTAGGCAGGGTTGTCTCCAAACCCGCTGGCCCGGGTCTAATCTTCATCTTCAAGCCTATAGATCGTGCCATAAGGGTTAGCCTGCGTACTGTAACCTTAGATGTCCCGCCACAGGATATTATCACAAAAGACAATGTCTCGGTAAAAGTAAACGCTGTTGTCTATTATAAGGTTATGGATCCTAACAAATCAATCCTCGACGTTGAAGACTACGATTTTGCTACAAGTCAGATGTCTCAGACAACTCTGCGCAGTGTAGTAGGTCAAGCTAGTCTTGATGAGTTATTATCAGAAAGGGATAAATTAAATTCGCGCCTGCAGGAAATTATTGATAAGGCAACTGACCCCTGGGGAATTAAGGTCTCCACAGTTGAGATTAAACATGTTGATTTACCTCAGGAGATGCAGAGGGCAATGGCAAGACAGGCCGAGGCAGAAAGGGAAAAGAGGGCCAAGATTATAGCTGCAGACGGCGAACATCAGGCAGCAGAAAAATTAACCATGGCGGCGGAACGTGTTGCCAAACAGCCGCTTGCAATGCAGCTGAGATATCTGCAAACACTGGTAGAGATAGCTAGCGAAAAATCTTCTACTATAGTATTCCCCATTCCCTTGGATATGCTTAGTTCTATATTTAATACGGGAAAGAAATAAGAGCTTGGAAAGATTTCAAAACAAGGTTAGATAGATTAAAGATTATTGCTGGAGTGGTGGAATGGCATACACGCCAGTCTCAAAAACTGGTGGGGTCACACCCGTGTGGGTTCAAGTCCCACCTCCAGCATTTTTTTATATTAGCTAGGGATTGAATAAGAAGGGTTAACCGAAGAAAGATTTAGGGATTTATTTCTCTCCAGGATATAAGCTGGGCATCTGCCTGGATACTTGCTGAGAGTGCTACCATATAATCAGCGTTATAGTTTACCGTTGCGTTTCCGTTGATCCTTGTCTTAGTACCTGACCAGACTCCGCCATCAATATTTAATCCTCCGCCGCCGCCATTGATTCTGAATTCTCCCCGAGTGTAGACGCAACCATCAATCTCGCCTACTCCATTAATTGTAGCATCATAAACTGCTGAAGGATTATTTAACACATCGCCAACAACGATAAAAAAGCCTCCTATGTCAATATTGCCATTTAATACTAAGTCTCCTTCAATATAGACAAAATTAGGATCTCCTGTTGTCGGATCCCCAGGAATAACTGGAGGCGTATTCCAAAAGGAGCTGGGAAAAGAATCCGTCCCGTCTTTCACATCCTTTAGTCTCTGTACATCGTATACATTCCCCTGGATTGCACTTTTATTATACAAGTCCTCAAAATCTAACATTGCTAAAGGATTTGCTGTATCATCCTGGGTAACCGTGCCAGTGATATTGCTAGGATTATCTAACTCTGAGTAATAAACAACATCTCCGTTAATTGTATAAGCAGTTCCATTTAAATCCACCTCTCCGGAAGAATATATGGCATTATCATAAAAATTACTTGGTATATCCTCCTTCATCCATGCCTCAAGCATTTTTTTCTCTCTGTAATTTGCCTGATCTGGTATAAAACCCGTACTTTCCACAAGCTTTTTTGAACCAACTGTTGTTACGCTGATGAGGAATTCTCCATTCTCAAAAGGAATTAGATTTCCTGAAGGCGCCCAGCTGTAATTATCCCTCAAATTTGATAAGGCATAGTCTAGGCCTGATTCAGCAATATGCAACGCCTGCATCCTCTCTATATTGCGTGATGAAAACGATTTATTAACAAATATTTTACTGCTCAAAGCAATAAATAAAACCAGTAGCGCAACTGAAATTGAATAAACAAAAACCAATGTTAAGCCACCGCGTTCTTTTGAAAAATGAATATCTTTTTTCATGGTTCATTCCTCATTTTGACTTGATTAGTTAATGAAATTTCGATCGTACGATTGAAAAACGTATCTTTCTGAAGAATGATTGAAACATCTATGAATGAAGGCGCAACTACAGAACGCCTAAACAGCAACGATGTTACATGGTTAGCCAGAATAGGAGCACGGCCGTCTCCGGCAGTCCTAATTAACTGGCTTCCTGAAAGTGCATAGGTGAGTGTCCAATTTGCTGGATTCTGATCTGACCACTCGATTAAACCCGAAGAATCTAGTATATCACCATCAGCATCAATATCATAGGGTATGGCGAAAGTAATGGAATTATACCACATACCATCAGCAAGTATAGGACCATCGTTTATCTTGGTGCTAGTAGTCTCTCTCAATTCAGCAGTTACCAAGCTTAAGGCATTGTACATCTCTTCCTGGAGCTCTGTACTTACTATAACTACCTCTATTGATTGCCGGGTGTAATTTAAGGTCAAAACTAAGGCTAAAGAAACAACTAAAAAGACAAATGCAGCAATCATAAACTCAGCAAGGGTTATAGCTCTGTTTGTCTTCATGGGTTTAGCGTCTTGTGACATAGCTAGCAAGGGTAACTGGAGAATCCATCTTATTATTATTGGGATTGGTATCTTCTGCTGGATCTAAGATGCCATCCAAATTGGCATCCTCACCAATAACCCTGCCATCAGAACTCCTCCAGCATACTGCGATATATGCCTTTAGAAGATCCGGATTTGAATTGTCTATAGTAACAGTGCCCTTGCTTGATCCAGCCGGTAATTCAGCAACTTCGAAAGTATGTCCGTTATAATAATTATAAACATCAATAAAATTATGCCCTCTAATCTCTTCCATCTTTGCAGAAGCACTATACAAGACGAAAAATGACTCCTTTGAGACCTGGGCTAATTTAAAACAGCTGACTATGCCGAATAAAAAGGCAACAAAAGTAATAATAATAATCGCACTAGTTATTGCCAATTCTATTAATGTTATACCTCTTCTAGGAAACATATGATTCCTTCTAGCTATTCCTGCTCCAGCCTTAAATCCTCTTCTATATATTGCTGCATCTGGGCCTGGATAGACTCAATCCTTTCCTGCTCTATTCTTTCCTCTTCCTCATCCTGGGCATCAATCTTAGCGCGGTAGTCCGGGTCATTTTCATATTTATGGTATTTCGCACCTTCTACGGGAGCACGAAAAGGAGCAGAGAAAGATGCTAAAAAGAGTCGAGTGTTCTCCATAACTCTTGAGCCAAAATATCCAATCTCTTCATAGAAATGCAATATCTTCTTTTTTCTGCGCTTGAGGCGCTGCTCTGCAGTCTTGATATCCTCCGGAGCTTTTCCTTGATTATCTATAGTGAATTCAGGGATAATAACTTCATTTCTTTTTACGACATAACCATTATTGTACTTCTTTCCAGCACGCTCAATCTTATAGATTGCAGCGCAACCACTAAGAAATACAGCCGCAATGCAAACCGCAAATAGTAAAAGAGGTGTTTTTCTTCTTGAATAATTTATCATCGTTGCCTGCTTATTATGATTAGCTAGACTGAATACGGCCAATGCTCCTGAATTTTTCGTAACGAGCCTGTAAGATTTTATCAATACTCTTTGAATCCAATTCATCAAACAGCCTTATAATTGTCGATTTCATCTCATTGCCTGCTTTATGAGGATCGCGGTGGGCGCCTCCCAATGGTTCAGATATTACCTCGTCAATAATCCCAAAATCCAATAAATCTTTTGCTGTCATCTTGAGGGTCTCAGAAGCCAAAGGCGCCTTGCTGCTGTCCTTCCAAAGTATGGCTGCACATCCTTCAGGGGAAATTACAGAATAATAGGCGTTTTCCATAACGCAGATTTTATCACCAACGCTTATGCCTAAAGCTCCGCCACTACCACCTTCTCCAATAACAACAACTACAATCGGCACTGCCAAAGAAATCATTCTTCTAAGATTATAAGCTATTGCTACGGCCTGTCCTCTTTCTTCTGCGCCTATGCCTGGATATGCTCCAGGGGTATCAATGAATGTGAGAATCGGAAGTTTGAAATCTTCCGCTAGCTCCATAAGTCTTATGCTTTTGCGATATCCTTCAGGATGAGCACAGCCAAAATTACGCAATATATTTTCCTTTGTATCTCTGCCTTTTTGATGGCCTATAACAACTATCTTACGCCCCTCAAGTTTAGCTAGACCACCGATAATCGCCAAATCATCAGCAAAAGCCCTATCCCCGTGTAACTCTAAGAAATCAGTCAAGATCATCTGGATATAATCGGCTGAATAAGGCCTTTTGGGATGGCGCGCAATCTGAACTCGCTGCCAGGCACTAAGATTACTATAGATTTCTTTTTTAAGTTTCTTTAACTTCTCCTCCAGCTTATTTATTTCTGCTTTGATGTCGATTTTTTTATCAGAGGTAAAATTCCTCAGTTCTTCAATCTTTCTTTCTAGTTCTATAATTGGTTTTTCAAAATCTAATCCATTCATATCTTTTTAAGTCAAAAATAGAATATTAAAATACAGTCATTTTGCTACATTGGCGTTTACGGAAGCTTTGAAAAATCGTATGGATAAGCACTTAGTCTATTACAGTTACCTCAGTACCTAAAGGAAGGAGATCGAACAATTCTTCTACTTGTTGGTTAACCATGCGTACACAACCGGCTGTTATCTGCTGGCCAATGGTCTCTGGCTCTGTTGTCCCGTGTATACCGTAACCAGCGATAGAAAAACCCAACCAGCGGGACCCCAATATATTCTCAGGGCTATCAGGCAAAACTATCGCCCCCTGTTTATACCAGACAGGATCTATTAATTTGCTAGTTATTGTAAATATTCCTACAGGAGTGGAATTGTGCTTGCCTGTAGAAACTGTATATACCTTAACCACTTCATCATCGGATTTAAGGGTCAATGTATTCTGGGATTTGTCCACAATACAGGAAAATTTCTCAGTCCATATGCGCAGGCGCTGCTCTGGTCTTATAACGTTGCTCTTTAAGTTGTTGCTACGTTTTATCAAGGCAACGGTGGTATTGAATTTCTTGGCAATCTTAGATAGGACATCGCCAGGCTTAACCTCATAGATAATCGTCTTTTCTGTCTGCAATGTTGAAAAGATTATACGGATATTAAGATCATAAAGCTCTTCACCCGCCTTAGTGATAATCTTATTGTCACTGGCTATAGATATGATACGTTGGTAAGCCTCTTTTGCCTGGAGCAAATCGCCTTTGTTTTGAGCAAGTCCGGCTATATCAAAAAGCTCTGATACAGAAGGGACATCGCTACTTTCCTTTAAGCCAGAGGAAACCTTTTTGCCTGATAAAGAAAAAACAAAGAATAAAACTAAAAGAACAGCCAAAATAACGCTGATCAAAATAATAACATTTCTCTTCATAAACAAGCTCCAAATGTTTTATCTGCCTTAGCCGCAGATAGTTGCAAAAATAATGTGATGATTATAAATAGCTTAAAGCAACAAGAATGCCCACAAACGCCCCAGCAATAACCTCAATCGGTGTATGACCCAATAATTCTATAAGCCTCTTTTCTTGCACCTTGATATTTTCAGGGTGTTCTGAAATTAATTTATTCAGGATGCTTGCTTGTTTGCCTGCTGCGCGTCTTACGCCTTGAGCGTCAAACATAGTAACTACAGCAAAAGTTAGGCCTAGAGCAAACAAGGCAGAATCAAAACCAAACTCAATTCCTATTGCAGTAGCTAAGGAGGCGACTCCTGCAGCATGTGCTGAAGGCATACCGCCGGTTCCCAGCAGCCATCTAAAGTCAAATTGCTTCTCGCGAATTGTGCCTATACCTATCTTTATGCCTTGAGCAGTCACCCATCCTAAAAGGGTACTGATAAGGATGTCATTATTTAATGCTGCGGATATAATACCTTTAGTCATTTATTTATTATTAAGGTACAGGTAAGACTCTGATATCGATGCTGGATTTATGAGTAGATTTTCCTCTTTTAATTAAGTAGCCTTTATTACCAGAAGAATCATCTCCTTCTTTACTCTGAGATTGGAGCTCTTCTGAAGGATTGTCTTTAAGCCGCTTAATTACCTTTTTTAACTCAGTCACTGAATTAAGCCGCATCTGGAGATCTTCCTTTTCTTGTATTAGCTCTTTAGCCTTTACTATTAACCTCTTTCCTGCCACAGCTAACCTATTTATACGCGAGCGCAAGGTTTCATTATCCTTCTCTAAAGCGTCTGCATGTACTTTTAGGCCACTTATATCCTGCTCCAAGCCCTCAATTGCCTGCTTTGATCTTGTTATCTCTTCCTTAGCAAAAACAAATCCACGCTCTAAAATTATTTTCTCCTGCACAAGACGCCTATTAGAAACAATTTCACCATCCAGATCTACCTTTAATTGTGAGATCGCCGTATGCGCCTTGGCTAAATCCGCAGCAAGTTGTTTTGTCATTCTAAACAAAGAAAGATAATTCCAAAAAGAAAATACAGCCAATCCTATCAGAATGGCCACAACTATTCTAATAATCCTCTTTTTCATAATATCCTCACCCTGCCCTTTTTTTTGACGTTGCTTCCTGCTGTGTTAGATTAATTATAATCATATCCATTCTAAAAAGCAAGGATTTTGTCACGGCGTTATTATGCTCTCCAAAACAAAAGACTGATAGATAGATTTGTGGGAAGGAAGAATAGGAAGACTATATGCGAGTCTTTTGAAATGCCTTTAATTTATCCTTATGTAATTGCTTTCTCTCTCTTTGTAGACGCCATATATTCTTCTGTCTTCTTGTAATCTTTTCTTTAGTCATTTCATAGACCACATTTATTCACCGATAATCTTAACTAATACTCTTTTTCTCCTCTGGCCGTCAAATTCTCCGTAAAAAATCTGCTCCCAAGGCCCAAAATCAAGCTTAGCGAGCGTGATAGCCACAACAACCTCTCTGCCCATAATTGTGCGCTTTAGATGTGCGTCAGCATTATCTTCGCCATTATTGTGCTTATACTGGGATATCGGCTCATGCGGTGCAAGTTTCTCCAGCCAAACATCAAAATCATGGTGCAGGCCAGACTCATCATCATTTATAAATACACTTGAAGTGATATGCATGGCATTGACCAGACAAAGGCCCTCTTTCACCTTACTCTTCTTGAGAAGCTCCTCCACCTGATCTGTTATATTAATAAATGCGTATTTCGTCCTCGTATTAAAGGAAAGATACTCTGTTAAGACCTTCATTGCCCTTCCATCTTATATATAGATGAACGCATATTATCTGTTATCGAGTTAGTGTGTTTGCAAGTTAACCAGTTAATTGTTGAACCCCCTATAGAAAAATCTAGACCAATGGCTCAGTGACTTAGTAATTATAACACGGCAATCCCTAGGTCCGATAAAGGATAAGCGATCTACCGGTTATTTATGTGGGAGATCCTGATAACAATCCACCACTGCGCCCTCAGCAGTAAATAACCATTTCTTACCTCTACAATTTGGCGGGTCAGGCAGCGAACAGGGATAGAATGCATGGGGGCATATTATTTGCCACTGGTCTATCGAAAAATGCAAATACCACTCTACATTCTCCTTAATGGCACAGTCAATACAATGAGGCGGCGGATTCTCCAAAAGATCAAATGGATTCTCGCTTGAATTTACCCCCCACCATCTACCGTTAGCGGCAAAATACAGAAGGGCAGCAGACTTTAGGGCACACATCGTCGCCCTTTCCTGTACATCTAATGCCTTGTTCGCTATATCTACAAACCGCGCAACAGCATAACTGGCAAGAATTGCCAATAATGCCAAGGCAATGATCAATTCCAGAAGAGTAAAAGATTGGTTATTGCCCCTCTTTCTCTTCATCTCTTGCTCCTAAATTTCTCCTCATTCTTACTTGTACAAAAAAACATGGAGCGAATTTATTGTGACTACTCTGCTAACCTGTATATAACAATTATACTACTTGAATAAACAGTAGAAAAGGTCAAAATTTGGTAAGGAACGAATAAAGTAGACAAAAGAATAAAGGAATAATTTTTCTCTTTAGCAGATAACAAATTAATTTAAAAATCTCCTTGGAGATTTTGTTAACCCGCTAACGCGCGAACTCGCTTATCTAGATATCTATAATCATTTCTATGCTCTCATCCGCGGGTTACCACAAACAGAAAATTCGCAATCATCCGCGTTTACTCCTCTGTCTCAAACCTCATCTTGCAATTTTCACACTCATATACACTCATCTCATAATGAGGTTCAACAAAATGCGTGTTCTTACTGTAACATTTCGGACAGCTTACGGGTGGATGCCAAGTTGGGATCTCTTCTTCTTCATCCAAAGAGCCTCCCTCTACATCAATAACATCTTTATCAAAAGTATTCTGTGTATGTTTAAAGAAATTTGTATAAAGCCCCTTTCCAAAAAGGACAAAAGTAAACATCAAAAGAAATATTAATGCTATCTCGATTAGTAGCCAGTAATAAAAGCCGAAAAATACCCAGCCAAAAAATAGATTAAGCACTATAAGCGTTGGCAATAACATGGCGATTTTTCCTAATATAACAAAAGGCTTGATATTATTCTGTTTCATAGTCTGTTAGCAATTAATATCTCCTCATTCAATATTAATAGTATATGCCACCCATTCTTTATTGACGCGCTCAAGGAATTAAAATCTACTTTATTAATAAGGCAGAATCTTTTATTTACTGACGCCTTGTTTTCTAATAGATTTTTCAGAGATTCGTAATCTTTTATGTGTGTAATATTATCTAATTCTTGAGAGTAGATAATTAGAGCAGCATCGTGTTGGTTAAATGTAAAAAAATCATAGTGCTGCTCTTCTTGTAAAAGACTATCTATATACGCTGCAACTTGCACTTTATCCATAAAAAATGTCTTGCCCCAACGAACTGGAATAGATAGACGCAATAGCCCTAAGAAAATCAAACCAACAATAAATATCTTTAAAATACGCAACTTAATCTTTTGTTTACATAGCTCATTCAGAGCAATCCCGGCCAGGAGTGCGGCAGCTGGATACATAGAATAAATAAAGTAGTGAAGTTTGCGATTACCGAAGGAAAAGGCAAAAGGGATAAATACGGCCCAGGTTAAAATCAACAAAGGTTGATCGGATTCTCTTGTTTTGGCCTGGCGAATTGCAAGAAAGGCGCCATGAACAAAAATAGGAACAAAATAAAAATATCGTTTTATAATCTCACGCGGATAATAATAAAAAGGCGCCGCAAGTTCCTTGTGTCTGAGCAGATGGAGAAAATTCCAATTAAGCCATTTAGCGAATAAGGTTTCACCGTATATATGCTTCTCAAGCCAGATCCAAAGCAAGACAGGAATAAAGGAGATCACGAAGCCAAACAAAAAATAAGGATCAATTAATTTCTTAAATTGTCGGCTTATGAGTAAATAGATACATGCTATTGCCAATGGCGCAAGACCATTAACATCCTTGGTCATTATTGCTAGGCTGGTGAATAAACCGAACAGCAAATAAAAGGTCTTTTTACCTCTAACTGCGAGGATAAAAAAGTAAAGACTTAAGATAATAAATAAGGTAAGCGGCATGTCCATACGGCATTGCTGGGCGAGACGAGGGGTATAATTAATCAGCAAAAAGACCACGGATGCAAAAAAACCAACCCAGTTATTTTTGATAATTTTACCAAAGTAAAATATTGCAATTACAGCACCTAAGCAACTAAGGAGTGAAAATAAGGAAGCGCTCACTACATTCACCCCGAATATCTTAAAACTTAATGCGCTAACCCAAATCGCAAGAGGAAAATGATAGTAAAATTGGCCTCCCCAGCTTGAGTCCTTAATTGCTAACCACCTGCCTGAATCAGCCACCCACTTTGCAGTCTGGGCATAGCCAAGAGAATCACCGTCAAGATATCCTGGCTGCCAACAAAAGGCAAATACAATGATAAATGTCATTCCAATAAGAAGAATCAAAAATAATGAGTCCTGTATATCTGAGGGGTTATTTCTCATCTGGAATATATCGTTAAACATATTAATCATTAATACTGCCAGCTATATAGCAGATTATCCTTAAAATTTAAGTAATAGCTGCGTCTGGTTAAATTCGTATAATCTATATCTTTGTATATCCATTGCTCATTAACAACGTTATTAGTAGCAGTGCGGTAAACAATAGTTGGCGCGCCCCAGCTTGCCCTCACCTCTTCTTTGCTCATACCCTTTATAATCTTTCCCTCTGCGATTGCTTTATTCATCTCTAAACTCAAATCAGGGTACTTCTTTATATATTGCCTCCTGCCATGTTCTAACATCTCCTGTTGATATTCTAAGTCATCTTCAGAAGAATACTTCTTCTTTGTTATCGGGCCTTCAACCGTAGCGCAACCATAAAAAAAGAGAATAGATACTATTAGAAACAAACCAAATCTCTTCATCTTATCCCTCCGCTCTAAAAAATTCAACGCGCATTAATTAAAGAAAGCGCTTCGCTACGTGTCTTAAAATTATCTTTGAAGATCCCTCTCACCGCGCTGGTAATAGTAAGTATTCCGGGTTTCTTGACTCCTCTCATACTAAGACAAAGATGCTCTGCTTCAACAACCACCATAACCCCGCGTGGTTTTAACTTCTGCATAAGTATATCGGCTATCTGAGTAGTCAATCTCTCCTGGACCTGAGGTCGCTTAGCCAGTATGTCAACAACCCTGGCTAATTTGCTCAATCCCGTAACCCTGCCCGCCTTAGGAATATAAGCAATGTGCGCCTTGCCAATAAATGGAATGAGGTGATGCTCACAGACTGAATAAAGAGGGATGCCTCTTAAGAGTACTATCTCATCGTGCTTGTGTTCAAGGATTACCTCAATCGCCTTCTTAGGGTCTTCTTTTATGCCGCTAAATATCTCCTCATACATCTCCGCAACCCGGCGTGGCGTGCCTTGCATATCTTTTCTGTCCGCATCCTCACCAATTGCCTCTAAAATCATTCTAATTGCTTTTTCTATTTTTTTCTTATCCATATTAGTACTCCCTAATTATTTGCCGATACAGAACTGAGAAAATATTGTATCCAAAAGCTCCTGTTCATAATCATCCGATCTACCGCAAAGCTTATTAACTGCTGATAAAGCTCTTTTTAAATCCTCAACAATAATTTCCAATGAAAGCTTAAGTTTAAAAGAAGAGAATGCCCTCTGGAAAGATTCTACTGCATCCAAAAGCAAATTCTCCTGGCGTGCATTGACAACAAACTCATGATTGAGCTCTGTTATTCGACCCTGCCAAAATCGTCTGGTGATTCTTTTCTTTAACTTATCCAATCCCGTCATCTTGAATGCGGATATTTTTGTAAAATCTCCGAATGCACTCTTAATAATACTCTGATTAATCTTTGTAGGCAAATCTATTTTATTCAATACAACCAATACGTTCCTCTTGCGTCTAAATTTATTGATAAAACTCAAATCCGACTCCTTTATAGCTGATGCGCTATCAAAGACTAATAATATTAAATTGCTGCTATTTATAACCTGTTCGCTTCGTCTTACCGCCACTTTCTCGACGGGATTATCTGACCTTCTCAGGCCTGCTGTGTCAAAGATGCGCATTGGTATACCATCAAAACAGACTGATGCCTCGATTGCATCTCTGGTTGTTCCAGCATAAGGCGTAACAATGCTGCGCTCCTCATTAATTAATACATTCAAAAGAGAGGATTTTCCAACATTTGCCCTGCCGCATATGGCAACACTCAATCCCTCCCGCACTACCTTTGCCTCCTGAGTGCTCTTCAGGCAAAATTTTAGTGTATTTTCTATTTTTTCTACCCGCCTAAGCAGTTTTCTTAGCGGATAGGCTGTATCCTCTTCGGGAAAATCAATTTGGGCCTCGCACTGTGCAATCACATCAAAAAGCTCTTGGTTCAACTTATTAATTTTGCGTGAAAATCCGCCGCTCATACGATTCACGCAAGCATGATGATAGCTTTCACTTCTTGTGCGTATTATCTCCAGGACCGATTCTGCCTGGGAAAGATCAATCCTGCCATTAAGAAACGCTCTGCGTGTAAACTCTCCTGGCTCAGCTAGGCGCGCACCATAGCTAAGCAGGAGATCGAGGATTTTCTTTAATGGCACAATGCCAGAATGACAGTTGACCTCTATTATATCCTCTCTGGTATATGTCTTTGGCGCCTTCATAATTGTCAACAATACCTCATCAATAACATTTTGATTGCGCCTGTCTACTATCCAGCCATAGTTAATGCTGCCAGACTTAAGAGAAGAACTCACAAATCTTCTCCGGCCATTATGATTTGCAGATTTAAAGATTTTATCTGCAATTAAAAGGCTCTTTTTTCCGCTTAAGCGGACTATGCCAATGCCCGCCTCTCCGATCGGCGTTGATATTGCTACAATAGTATCGTTAATATTCATAATATTAAATTGGCTGTTTTATTTAAACAGTTCTGGCTTGCTCAAGATGCCTTCTAACGTCCCCGATTAAAAAGATGGATCCGGTAACAACAATAAGCTCATTAGATTTAGCGCGCCTTTTTGCCAGATCAAGTGCCTGCCTGAAATCTTCACGAGCAGATAAGGAAAATTTTCGGCAATACCTAGATCTTGTCTTTTTTAAATTCTCGACTAAACAAGAAGTCTCTGCGGCCCGGGCATTGTTTGAACGTGTCACGGTGATAGAATCTGCGACCTTGGAAATCTCCTTTGTTATCTCGGCTATATTCTTATCTTTGGAAATTCCTAATATTATATGTTTAGGCCTATGAATAAAATTCAATCTTAAGCTGTGTACTAAAGCTTCCATAGCGCCTTTATTGTGTGCGCCATCGAGTAAGATCTCAGGGGAGCCAGCAATCAATTCCAGTCTGCCTGGCCAAGAGGTAGCAGTCAGGCCCCTGCGAATAGAATCCTCTGATATCCTAACGTGAAAATTACCTAGCTCTTCTATTGCTGAAACCGCACAAGAGGCATTTATTAACTGGTGAGTCCCTAACATTTTAATAGAAAGATTACGGTAGTAATTCCTGGGCGTCTTAAGATTAAAGCATTGACCTTCTGAATTGGTGTAATTTTTTTTAAAGCTGCTATCTTTACCCAGCTGTATTAATCCTACGCCCAAATCCCTGCATCTATTTTTAATTACCTCTCTTACACATCTAGGCTGAGAAGCACTAATAGTAACCAAGTTTTTTCTCTTCTTAATAATCCCGGCCTTTTCTGCTGCTATCTGCTTCAATGACTTACCTAAAAACTCTTCGTGTTCATAGCTTATTGGTGTTATGACGCAGAGCAAGGGGCGAATAACATTGGTTGCATCGAGCCTGCCACCTAATCCTGTTTCCAAAACAACAAAATCAGTTTTTTTTCTTTTAAAATATATTAAAGCGATTAGCGTAATGACTTCAAAAAATGTCAAAGAACCATAGCTTGAGTGCTTATTAAACCTCTCTAGTCTTGGTCTTAAGATTGATAGTATTTTTATAAAATCGTTCTTTGAGATTAAGCCTTCAAATACACTTTTTTTTATATTCCGGGAATGCCCTGGCGAGAGTATTCTAATGCGCTCTCTAATATCGCTTAAGTGAGGAGAGGTATAAAGTCCGGTTGAAAATCCAGCCTCTCGCAATATATAAGCAATAAAGGCAGATGTGGAACCTTTTCCGTTGCTGCCGGCAACATGGATGACGTTTAAATTCTTTTGGGGAGAATTGATGCTTTTTAAGAATGTGGTGATTTTATGTATGTTAAAAACTGGGGCAGTAGAAAACTCACGGATATTCTCATAATTGGTCAAGGAATTAAGGTACTGTAGAGCCCCTCGGTAAGTCATCTTATGGTTAAGCCAGTTAAGAGGCTAAGTGAATTAGTGCTTGAAGTGACGTATGCCGGTAAATACCATAGCTATACCGCATCTATCAGCTTCTTTTATAATATCTGCGTCGGCAATGGAACCGCCCGGCTGAATAATCGCCTTTATCTTGGCCTTTGCAGCTAATTTGATACTATCGGGCTTAGGAAAGAATGCATCAGATATAAGACAGGAGCCATTTTTTAGTTTTCCTGCCTTTCTTATGGCAATATGTACTGCATCCACCCTTGATGTCTGACCCGGGCCGATGCCGACTGTCCTTGTGCCCCTAACCAACATAATAGCGTTAGATTTAGTATGTCTTATTGCCTTCCAGCCAAACAAAAGAGATTGCAATTGGCTTGAGGTAGGTTTTCTCTTAGTGACCACTTTAACAGAATCCTTATCCAGGTTTTCCTTATCCATCTCCTGAACAAGGAGACCGCCGATAACCTTTCTCATGTCAAAATTATCTTCGTATTCTCTCAATAGATCTGGAACTTCTATAAGGCGAAGATTCTTCTTTTGCTTTAATATCTCCTGTGCCTTTTTACTAAAACTAGGGGCAATTACGCATTCTAGAAAACCGCTCTTGCTGATATATTGGGCAGTCTTGGTATCAACATCTTTATTTAACCCAACAATGCCCCCAAATGCAGAAAGTGGATCGCATTTATGTGCTGCCAGATATGCAGCACTTATGGTTTTATCTTGTGCAACTCCGCAAGGATTAGTATGTTTTATCACCACAGCTGCCGGGCCGCTAAATTCTTTCACTATGTCTAAAGCAGCTGTCAAGTCAAGGATGTTATTAAATGATAGCTCTTTTCCATGTAGCTGTCTAAAATTATCTGCCCAGCGAAATTGTTCCTGTCGATATAGCGCTGCCTTCTGATGTGGGTTTTCGCCATAGCGTAAATCCTGCACCTTTTCAAATGAATGATTGAGCGTAAAAGGAAAGGTCTCATCAAATATTGGCACTGTTGCCAATGTGCCTTTTAAGTATTTATGAATAGCGCTGTCGTAGTGGCTGGTTAATTCAAACACCTCGAGCCCTAACTGCGCCAAGGTATTATCGCTGATAAGGCAATTCTGACGCTTCATCTCCTCAAGTATTGAATTATAGCGCGCCGGATTGCAAACTACAGCCACACTATTATAATTCTTTGCAGCAGAGCGTAACATCGAAGGTCCACCAATATCAATATTCTCTATAGCCTCAGCGAGTTCAATATCTTTTTTCTTTATTGTCTGCTCAAAAGGATAAAGGTTAACAACTACCATATCTATAAGGCCGATCTTATGCTGATGCAAACTTTCAAGATGCTCTTGATTATTACGTAATGCCAACAATCCGGCGTGGATTTTAGGATGCAATGTCTTAACCCTGCCATTGAGCATTTCAGGAAAACCAGTATAATCTCCCACCTCTATAACGTCAATCCCACTATTCTTTAGGAGCGCTGCTGTGCCGCCAGTAGAAATAATCTCAGTACCCAACTCCTTCAATCCCTTAGCAAATTCCACAATTCCGGTTTTGTCAGAAACGCTAATCAATGCCCTTTTTACCTTTACCATAGCAAAGCTCCTTTTAATGACCCTATAATCTCGAGGCTGCCGGATTATTCGGGTGAATCAGTTTATTTCTTTTCTTCTTTATCTTGCTTTGCAGCTGCAACTATTCCCTGCAAAACCTTCTGGGGAGTGTCTTCGTAATGAGAAAAACGCATACTATAGGCACCTCTATCAGCAGTTATAGATCGTAAGTCATTGGCATACTTGAACATCTCTGAAAGAGGCACCTGTGCCTTAATCTTCTGTTTTTTGCCAACAGTCTCAATGCCCATAATCCTTCCGCGGCGAGAATTCAGGTCTCCTGAAATCTGCCCTGTATAGTCATCAGGAATCACTATCTCTACGTCCATAATCGGCTCAAGTAATTTAGGCGCTGCCTCTAAAACTCCCTTGCGTAAGGCCATTGCGCCTGCAATCTGAAATGCCATATCCGAAGAATCGACATTATGATAAGAACCATCATAAAGAATGACCTTAATATCTACTATCGGATATCCAGCAATTGCACCTTCTCTACAGGCCTGCAGCACACCTTTTTCCACAGAAGGTATAAAATTTTTGGGGATTGCTCCACCAAAGACTTTATCCACAAACTCAAAATTCTCACCCTGAGGCAGAGGTTGCAACTCTAGCCAGACATCTCCATATTGACCTCTGCCGCCAGATTGCTTCTTATATTTAGCCTGAATCTTTACTGTTTTGCTTATTGTCTCTTTATAGGCAACCTTTGGTGTACCCATTTCAACATCAACATGGAAGCGTTGGCGCATACGGGCAACCATAACATCAAGATGCAAATCTCCAACCCCGGATATAATAAGTTCTTTTGTCTGTTGATCAAGGCTTATTTTGAAAGTAGGATCTTCCGCAGTCAATTTAGAAAGTGCAACAGAAATCTTCCCCTCGTCAGCGCGTGATTTTGGCCTTATAGAAGAAGATATGGCTGGCTCGGGAAATTGTATAGGCTTGAAGAGAAAATCTCCTGCTCCATCAGTTATGGTATCGCCGGTTTTGGTTGATTTTAATTTAGCAATAGCTATGATATCGCCGCAACTAGCAGTCGGTATCGGTTTTTGATTCTTACCTTGAAGCGAATGGATCTGGCCAAATCTTTCCCACACATCCTTAGTGACATTATAAAATGAACCGTTGGAAGAAAGTGTTCCAGAAAATATCCTCAATATGGAAAGTTGACCAACGTAAGGATCAGATATTGATTTAAAAACTTGTGCGCTCAAAGAATCAGAATCAAAAGAAGTGATCTCTTTTTCCTCTTTGGTCTTAGAATCGATAACCTTGAGTGGGGGACGTTCAAGTGGAGAGGGAAGATACTTTATGATTGCCTCAAGAAGCTCTCCTATTCCCTCTTGTTTATGTACGCTGCCGAAAACCAAGGGAAAAAGCTCACATTTTGAAGTAGCCTTATGTAATGCAGGAAGCAATTCCTCTTGACTCAAAGACCCCTGCTCTAGATATTTCTCCAGCAAGGCATCATCAGTCTCGGCAATTGACTCAATCGCTACTTCATCAAACTCTTTACCAACAACGATTATTTTTTTTGAAAGACCTTCTTTTATGTTTCCTAAAAGCTCCTCTGCGTTAACATCTTCCTTATCTGTCTTGTTTACAAAAATTATCCGCGCCAGGCTGGCTTCCTCTAAAAGCGCCCATACCCTTTCAGTTCCAACCTCAATGCCTTGAGCCGCATCTATAACCACAATGCCGGCGTCTACAGCGGGCAGGCTTGAGTAAACTTCGCCTATAAAATCTGCATAGCCCGGGGTATCGATAATATGAATAAAGTGGCCATTATAAGAACAATTTATAATGCTGGAATTAATCGAGATCTTTCTTTCGATTTCGTCATGATTGTAATCACTTAACGTATTGCCCTCTTCCGGCTTACCTAAGCGGGAAGTGGCTCCAGTAACAAACAATAAACTTTCTGCCAGAGAGGTCTTCCCCGCCTGGGCATGTGAAACCAAGGCAATGCTTCGCACCATCTTAGGATCAAAACCTTCCATATTAAATACCTCCGTAATCTTAAGAAGATTGTATAGGGCTGTCCGTCTAGGGCGAAGACTCTAAAAAGATGCCATAAGTTATCTATTAGTTAGCAGCTAGATTGGTGAGTGTAAACTTCACGCTCTAAGTTCTGAGTTCAATTAATCTGTAATATAGGCCAATATTATAATAAAAAAGGAGGTTGGCGTCAACTAATTAAAGCCTGACACCAACCTCCAAATAAAATTCCTTAATTTCTCAGAATTACTCTATATACTTATAGATCTTACCCCTGAAGTTCCGCAATACGTATTTCCCCTTAGATTGTGATATTAAATAATTCGGGCCCAAGGGTATCTTGCCTCCACCACCCGGTGCATCTATTACATATATTGGCACTGCATAACCAGAGGTATGACCTCTTAACTTCTCAATAATACTTATTCCAGCAGCAATTGGGGTGCGAAAATGTGTCGTACCTTTTGCCGGATCGCACTGATAGATATAATATGGCCGCACTCGCAGGGTAAGAAGTTTATGCATTAATTTCTTCATAATAAAGGGGCGATCATTTATGCCTTTTAACAATACTGTCTGGCTACCTAAAGGAATACCGCTATCTGCTAATAAATTGATTGCCTTTTGCGTCCTTGCTGTAATCTCTTTAGGATGATTGAAATGAATACTAATCCATAGCGGCTTATATTTCTTCAACAAGGCTATGAGATTATCGGTTATGCGCATGGGCATGGTAACCGGAACGCGCGTGCCGAGGCGCAAAAATTCAATATTGTCTAATGAACTAAATTTTTTAAGTATCTCTTCTAATTGATTGTCTTCAAGCATAAAAGGGTCACCGCCCGAGATCAGACAATCACGAATCTTCTTGTTAGATTTTATATACTCGACTGCAGCATCTATTCTTTTAGTATAAACACTAACTGATTTATTGCCTACCAATCTCCGACGCGTACAGTGGCGACAATACATGGCGCACTGTTCAGTAGCAATAAACAACACTCTATCTGGATAGCGATGCACTAATCCTGGCACAGGAGAATCTCTATCTTCAGCGCAAGGATCAATCATTTCGTGAAGATATTTCTTAAACTCTGCAGCCAAGGGTACGCCTTGTTTACGAATAGGGCAATTAACATCCACAGGATCCATCAGATTCGCCCAATAAGGCGTAATCGCCATGGCAAGACGCCCGTCAGAACGCCTAATACCCTCTTCTTCTTGCGGTGTCAATGTTATAAAGCAAGATAGCTGCTCCTTGGTATAAATTCGGTTCTTTATCTGCCAATGCCAATCTTCCCACAACTCTGCATCTACATCCTTATAAATCTCAAAGCGGTGATAATCAGTGCTGCCTTTACGGAAAGTAGGAGGCGCCTGCTTCTCCAGTTGAGATGCATCCTTTGTCTTTATATTTTGTTCTGTTGTTGAGGGCAATGTATCCTCTTTAGTTTTTTAATTCCAATTATACCTTTTGAATGCACTCCTTAGAATTTCTCCAATTACGTCGGAAAATTTTAAACCATCATATTCAGCTATCTTCATAAATACATCATCCGTAGATAAAGAAGGCAGGGGATTAACCTCAAGCACAAAAATTTCATTTTTTTCATTTACCCTAAAATCGACCCTGCCGAAATCACGACATTCCACGGCCTGATAGGCTGCAAGTGCTAATTTGCGAATCCGCTCAGTCAAGGCCTTGTTAATCTTTGCAGGATAAATATATTCCAATTTATCAGAAGTTATGCGCTCAAAAGTGTAAAATAAATCACCTAATTTTAGTTTTCCATCTATCTTAATCTGCACAGGACAATAGACAGTAGGTTTATCGTTACCGATTATCGGAACAGTGAACTCCTTGCCCATTATAAATTCTTCAATTAATGCTGACTGTTGATATGTCTCTATGAGCCATTTAACCCGCTTCTTTAAATTTGAAAAATCATATATTAGAGACTCCTGATTTACTCCTTTTGAAGAACCTTCAAAGCGTGGTTTAACAATTAAGGGATACTTTAACTTCATGGTTCCTAAATCAGAGGCATTATTTGCCTGAAAAAAAGCAGGGGTTGGGATACCCTCGGCAATAAAAATTTTTTTTGTCATGATCTTATCTAAGCTAATTCCCAATGTTAAGGCATCCCCTCCTACAAAAGGAAGTTGCAAAAATTCTAAAAACATTGGCACTTGGGATTCGCGATTCCTTCCTAGTTCACCTTCAGCAAGGTTAAAGACAATATCTACTTGCGGCCTTCCTCTTAAATTCAAAAGCGATTTTATATCACCTAGTGGTAAAACCTTGTGGCCATTATCTTCAATCGCCTTTTTTACTATATCAATGGTTGCCTTTACATCAAACTCGGCATATCTATCTACTGGATCGCCTTTCTTTAATCTATAATCTTCCTTCAGATCAAAGGTAAG
Source organism: Candidatus Omnitrophota bacterium (assembly GCA_018830005.1). Lineage (NCBI taxonomy): Bacteria > Pseudomonadati > Candidatus Omnitrophota > Candidatus Omnitrophota bacterium. The sequence continues at coordinate 84,576 of JAHJTE010000001.1, read as the reverse complement.
TCCGATTGTTTTGTGGTTGTTATTATTTCTCATATCTTGAAAAATAAAAAAGGATAGCACGCCTTATTAAAACCTTAAAGGGCTATCCTTTCCTGCGACGGAAATTTACAATCCTAACATTATTTATTTTTTTCAATTTAAATTATTTTTCTCAAAAAATTAAATTTTGCTTATAAAAAAATTTTATACGTTTTTATAACACCTGTCAAGTTATATTTGTGATTTTTTGAAAAAAAATTGATTGTGTAGATTATTTTTTTTATTAAACTTAACAAATAAAGAAATAAATTATGCGGGGAGCGCCTTTTTTTCTTGTTTTATGATTCCTGCATCGTGCAGTGCGCTCATAAGAGGTGGGAATGACTTAAAGACAACTGCGGGAATGGAAAGTAGTTTTGCCGCAGCAATTAGATCATCTCTGTCATCTATATAGAATGCCTGCTCAGGTCTTACTGAAAACAAATCAAGGGCATGTCGATAAATTTCAGGAGCGGGTTTTCTTAAGCCTATCTTATAGGAAAGTACTAACCTATTAAAAGGATCAAAGATATTAAAATTATTCTGCAGATATTCGAAGTGCAGCTGGTTTATATTTGAAAGTAGGACTATTTTATATTGCGTTTTCAACGTAGAGAGGAGCTTGTGGACTGCAAGATTATCCGGAGTAAGATAGAATATATCATTCCATATTGGCAGGAAGCGTTCATAGTCTATATCTAACCCTAAATCTTCTTTCACTGCCAAGAAAAAATCCTCGGGAGTCATTTTGCCTTCTTCAAAATCTTTCAAGGTGGGAGAATCGAAAAACAAGGTATGAATTGCATCGAGACTCTTTGAGCTGTATTTTAATAATTTATTTGCAGCAATCCAATGATTGAAATTTATTAAGACATTGCCTAAATCTACTATAATCAATTTATACTTCATATTTTTAAAAAATTATCTAACTTAATTTTAAGATGGCTTCACTTGCCTTCATATCAGGATAAACGCCAAGTTTACGCGCACGTTTAGTCGCAAATACAATTTTTGCTTTGAGCAAATCCTTGATAGTTTTAACCCCCTTAACAATACATGCAGCATCGTCGAATTTTTCTGCTGCAGCCAAATTAAGATAGCCGCACATTATATAGCCCTTCTTCGCCTTAAGTAAAACTATTCTTTTTGCTCCTAATTTAAAAACTAGCCCGAAAATCTGCCTGTCTGCAATCGCAAAATTTTTACTGATTACTCGACCTTTTCCTGTCTTTGAACAAATCCAAAAATCTATCTTCATAATCCTTATAGATGCTCCATTTATCCAATTCACATTTGAGTTCGTTGGCCTTGGAGATATCTTTCTTTACTACCTCAAACAGTTTCTCAATTCTTTCTTTAACTGAATTAGGCAATTTAGTGTAAAACTGTAGTGACTTTTTAATACGCTCTATCTCTTCCTCACTTATCGTTTCTTTATGCTCTGAGCCGCCTCTAAAATATTCTATTAATCTATTCATCTCTTCTTCCTGAAGCTGTGCTTGAATTCTTAATTCATCTAGATTTATACGAATGCCTAAAACCTTTGTGAAAATTTCCAGTATGGCTAAACTTGCCTTGAGATTGTCAATCTGAATTGTATAGAGAGGGACCTCTCCTAATAAACAAACACCGCGCTGGCCTCTTTCTCTGACAATCGAAAGCAAAAGTCCGTTCAGACCGCTAATCTGACCTGTGTCCATACGTTTTGCCTTAAATCTTTTTAAATCCAGGCAAAATGCTCTATCCGTGGCTGCAAACCAGACGTTTGATTTCTGGGTATGCTCAATCGGCGCTGGCATTGCAGCAAAGGTAAACACCTTTTTAACCTGAAAACTTTCTGCCACTTCCATTATCTTGTGAGTATAGAAATACCCCTTATCTGCGGAGGGTTGAGACTCAGAGATAAAAATAATCAAATCATTTCTACCAAGCTTGTTCTTCCAATAATAGAACTTACCTTTAGGGAAATAGGGAACCTGGATAATACCTTCCTTAACCAAGGCCTCATCAGGATAAAATAAATCTGCGGTATCCAAAATAGCGAATTCCTCAGCATGCAGGCTATCCTTCAAATACGTGGCGCATTTAATAGCAACATTACCCATACCTGGCCAGGCAGCAATAAAAATTGGGCTTTTTAGTTTAACCTTTCGTGTAAATTTAATCATGTTCTTCATAAATTACCTATGAATACCTTACGTTACCTTGTTCCGTAAGCCATACCCTCACTTGAGGCTTCTTTCATCGCTGCAGCAGGACAGATAGTTGCAAAATTACAACCCTTGCATAAATTAAAGTTTGGCTTAGGAATAAAGTCTTCTTTCTTCCTGAAAGAAACCATCTTTCGCGCCTGCTGGATTATATAATCCTTGAGCGTGTCAATCTGTTCTTTCTTGCGTCTTGTAGGAAAACTCTGTGCTGTCTTCAAAAAAGTAAGTTCTGCCCCGATTCCTTCGATATTTACAGCAAAGTGCAAAGAGGCCCATAAAATATAAACGGAAAGTTGTAAATCAGTATCAGCCGATACGGAAACCTCCTTACCGGTCTTCCAGTCAGAAATTATCAATTCTCCTGCAAGATTTTTTGTAACTAAGTCTGGTTGCACCCAGACTTTAACATCCCCAATCTGAAAATTCTCCAATCGCTCATGAGCGAGAATTTCTAATGATTCATAGCTAGGCCAAAGCACCGAAAAAAAAGTAGTAATCTGAGATAGGGCGTCTTGCCTTTCATTTTCTAAAAAAGATCTTTCCAGAGGAAAACCATTATGCGCCTCGGATATGTATTTGGCCTGGTCATTAGATATCTTGCTGAATTCTAAATCAATAAAATTTTTTGCTGCCTCTAAACTTATCGGCCTCTTTGATATCTTTTGAGTAATCTGGCCTCTAACAGCGCTGTGGATTAAAGTCCCTTTGAAAAAATAGAATTTTTGCAATTTAAGCAATTGTGTAATTGTTTTTCCTTCTTCTGTCTTTTCATACCTACCTATATAGGTATAATAATAGGCAAAGGGGCATTGTTCTAAAATCCCCTGACGAGATTTTGACCAGCTAGGCCGCCTCTTCCAATAAGTATTCATTATTATTCAAATATGATTATAGAGATTAATTTAACGCTGCATCTGATTACAGATAAGAGGAAATCTCGGATCATCCTTATGTCTTTGAGCCTACATTAGCACAAAACAAAACCCGCGTCAACCAAACAGTAGAAAGACTTAATATTCAGAGCTCTGGCAAGAATTCATTTACGGCCTCGGCTATCTCTTCCCACCTCTTAGTATTGTGAATACTAAATTTCTGCTTTCTCTTCCAGCCCTCTTTTTTCTTCTGCCATAAATAAATATTTATCATCTTTCTACCCCAGCCATCTACTAAAACTACTGCCTGCCACCAACCTGCCTTTTTGGAGATAGTCTTAGATTTGACCACAGCTAGCGGAGCACCAATTGGTAGCTGTTCCTGTTGTGTATTTTCTGTCATATCTCTCACCTCCTACAATTTAGCTCCCCCATGCACTGCCTAAATTGTTCCCTCATCAAAACTCTTTAATAAACTTCTCCAATGCCAGAGCGCCTCGATATAGATTACTAACTTTAACATATTCGTCAGCTATATGTGCACAGCCGCCAGAACCAAATCCGGTTGCAACAGCTGGTATCTTATGTCTCTTAAAAAATGTTATAACGGTCGCTCCTTCACTTCCGCTTAAAGTGAATCTCTTATCAGATTCGAGGATGCCCCTTATGAAGGTATGCCTTTTAGAAATTTCATAAGGCACTTGTAGGGAATCTACATGCAGAGAAAATTTCTTTATTCTGGAACTTATAATTTTCTTTATCTGTTTTAAGATCTGGGCTGGATTCATTCCTGGCAAAAATCTTAAATCAACCTCAAATTCACAATAATCAGCAACTATATTTACTTTTTCTCCGCCTGAAATCTTTCCAATATTTATAGTGGGGGCCTTAAGATAAGCATGACGCCTGAAATGAAAGTTTAAATTGCCTAAATCGCCTATTACCCTAGAGGCTATCTCGATAGCATTTACGCCTCTGTCGGGATAAGCGCCATGGGCCTTTTTGCCAAATATCTTCACCTTAAAATGAATAAGTCCTTTCTGGGCAATAATTACTTTAAAATCATCACTATCTAAAATCATGGCAAAGTGAGGTTTTAAGATCTTCCTCTCCAGCAACTTAATCATTCCTTCATGGCTTCCGGTCTCTTCATCAACCGTAGCAGCGATAATTACGTCTCTGTTTAAAACTATTTTTTCTTCTGATAAACTTTGCATAATCTCAAGTGATACTGCCAAATTTCCTTTACAATCAGTCGCACCCCTGCCAAAAAGCCTGCCTTCTGAAATCTTCGGCTTGAAGGGATCGCGTTTCCAATTTTTGCCAGCAGGCACTGTATCCATATGCGGGCTCAATAGGAGGGAGCCTTTAGAGCCTTTTCCTTTCAATATCCCAATTACATTTGGCCTTCCTTTTGAAAAGGCATAGGTCCTGACAATCGGGCCCTTCATCCTAAGCATCAATTCCTTGACATATTGCGCAACCTTCGCCTCCTGACCCGGAGGATTCTCAGAATTTATGGATATCAAATCCTTTGTTAATTTAATAAGGCGATTCTTATTTATCATATTCTCTTACTCTGAAAGCTTACCATCTGCTAAGCGCAATGACTACTTTTAGAATGTATGGCTTATACCCAGCCAAACGCGTCTGTCCTGATCAGGGTCATTAATTGCCTCTGCCACGTCCAAACGCAAAATTAAACGCTCAAAAAGTGATGCGATATCCACATGAAAACGCAAACCAAGCCCTGCATCCTTCTTAAAATCCTTGCTGCGATAATTACCACTCCAGGCCTTACCAACATCAAAGAAGCTGACAAGTTGAATATCATCTATATTAATAATATTATCGAACAAAGCAATACCTAAATCCTCGATTATAAATAAGCGGTATTCAAGACTCAAGAGAAGACATCGACTTCCTTCAATGCTCTTATTCTGATATCCTCTCAGGCCATCAAATCCACCTAACTGAAACAGTCTTTTATCAGCTGAGCCTCCCCAGCCGAATTTAATCCGCGCTGCAATCACATCTTTTTTGTTTATAGGTTTGTAAACCGCGAATTCCTGCAATAGGCGCCAAAATGATTCCTCGCCACCTAAAAAATGCCCTGCTGATTCAACAGTGCTATCAAAAGAAAATCCGCGCGAGAAATCAGGATAGGGACCACGCCGAGCAATATGAATCGTGCTACCAAATATAGCCTCTTCATATTTACGATAATACAGATTATCTATCCTCTCAGCGGAACCAGGCGAGCCTTTCCATTGTTGGTTGCGAAGTAAATATAAAGTCAAGTGGTCGTTATTATCAATCATACCATAGGCTGCAGGCCACAGTTGCTGCCGCAAAAATATCTTTCCGCCGCGTAAATCTTCTACATCATCGTCGTGATAATCCTCATTAAAAAAGCTAAATCCTAGACTTCGTTGCCTGCCAGCTATATGTTCCTTTATGATATCGACCCCCGTATTTAGGCTCTCGTCATCAAAATTGAAATTACCAGAAACCGAAAACACAAGATCATCGGGTTTCTGCAAGGAGGACTTTAGACCTAGGCCATTGGATGCTAAAGAAGGGCCAGTTATTATATTAAGGGCACCTCTATCTAAAAACAATGGGATCTCATAGGCAAAGAAATACAAAGGAACAAATTTTGCCTTTACTTTAGTAGGGTAGCTATTATTTGTCTTGTCTATTTCTAAGATGCGATTCTCAGGATCAAGCTGTACTGACTTAATATCCGCATCAAATATTATCTCTTCTCTCTTATCTTTAAACTCTAATTTTCTTCTGATTATTCTATTATTCTCCAACCCTACCTTAACTTCAAGCGGCATGGAGATTGCTCCTTTATCTTCAATTATAAGCCGATTTCCTTCTACCTTAGCAATTGCATAGTCGCAAACATTGTCTGTCTCTAGCCATTGCTTGAAAAATACATCTAGATCCTTATCAGTGAAATCTTGTGCAATCTTTTTAAAGTCCTCTACGCTTGCATTTTTGAACTTAAATTCACTGTAGTATCTGGACAGTACACGCGAAAATGCCTCATCGCCTAAAAGGTATCTGAGCATAGAAAAAACTTGAGCACCCTTGCCATAGGCTAAAGCAAAAATGCTTGAGGGTTCTTTGAAGCTGGACAAAGTGCCCAAGATTGGTCTGGCAATACCATTTTTTGCCATATAAATATATCTGAAAATCGAGGAATCCCTAAAAGTAAAATTAGGTATAAGCCAGTCAAGGAATCTCGGCAACTCAAGCACCTCTGCCTTATCGCCATATTTTGACTCCAAATAAGAAAGTAAACAATAAGAATTCAGGCCCTCATCAAGCCAGGTCTGGCGATACTCATCAGAGCCGACTACATTAAACCACCATTGGTGGCCAGTCTCATGCGAAATCAAAAAGTCAAAATATCTTATAAGAAACTTCGGCAATCTATAGACACGCGTGTCGATAAAAATCATATTTGAAGTCTCATGTCCTCCACAAGCAAGATATACAGGTGCAATGCTAAATTCGCTGTAAGGATATTCTCCGTAATGTTTTGAGTAATAATTTATAGAATCGCAGGCAAAATTTGCAGCTTGCTCAGCATAAAACTCATCACCTTGAAGATAAAAGGATTTAACCAGAATATTGCCGCATCTTTTCGTAATTACTTTATAGCTTGGGCTTAAGGCAAGTGAAAAATCTCTTGTTGGTCTTTGCGTCTCTAAGCTGATTTCCTTAAGGCCGCCATCGAGTGTCTTTCTAGATGTCAATACGCCGCTGTGGACAATAACTAAATCTTGAGGTAAGGTTAGATCAATCTTATATGTGCTTGCGTCTGAAAAATAGGGCTGGTGGAAAAGATAAAATGGATAATTATGCCAGCCTTCATCATCCAACACCGAAAGCAGAGGATACCAACGGTGTAAAGAGATTATATCTTTATGCCAGCCGAATCTGCCATAGGCATGCGGGATAGTAACGTCAAAATCTATTTCCAGCTTTACGCTTTCACCCTTTTTAAGGCTAAAGGGTAATTTTACTCTCAGGATTGTCGCATCTGGATCTTCTATAGAAAAATCTAATCTCCTTTGATTTAGCACTATATTATGGATATTTAAAACGCTTTCCTGAAAACCATCGGGAAAAAGATTGGCCTTAAAATATCCCGCAAACTGATAAATAAATTCTTTTTCTTTTTTGTTAAATTTTTTGTTAGGATAAATGTGAAAATAAAGCTCCGTTATTCCTTTTTCGTAGTTATTTGTAAATGTAACCACTTCATGCGCAGAAATAGAGTGCTTTTCTATATCAAGGCGTGCTTGTATATCATAATGCGGATAGCCATCTGCCCTTGCTGGATGAAGGACAAAAAGACCTAGCGTAAAATAAATAAGTGTTATTATAAGGATTTTAAGAGAATGGCGGATATCTATCTTCATTTTCAATAATATATGCTCAAGAAATACCGAGTTAGGTCTTAACGTCCAAATGAAGTATGGAATCAATAGCAAAATTTCTCTCATCATTGCGCAGATGGCAATATCCTATTAGATATTTCTTACCATGTTCTTCATAAATCTCTTTAGGGGTAATATTTCTTTCAGTGACCTGTGCTGAGGATTTGGAAAAATAGCGAATGGCGAGATTAAAACGAAAATCAATCGCCCTTAAGATGAATGCGATCTTTTGCTCGTTGGCCTGGCTCAATAAATCCGGATTAAATCCGCAAAGCGTATAGACTTCGGAAAAATTCTTAATACCTCTTCCTTTTAATATATCAAGCAGTGAGCTTAAGACATTCCAGCTCAAACGGACATCATTCAGGGCGCGGTGAAGCTTGAGATACTTCAGATCAAGACTATTTGCAACATTAGCTAAAGAATAGCTTGGTAGCTGTAATAAAGTACGCCGGGCAAGAGCAAGAATATCAAAAAACAAAATATCCTCTCCAATAGTCTTGCCCATGGTCTTCAATTCATTTGTCAGAAAATTCAAATCAAACCTTATATTGTAGGCAGCCAGATATGTCCCTGAGATAAACTTTGCAAAATGCGGCAAGACATCAATATTTTTAGGAGCATCCTTTAACATCTCCTTATCAATACGGTTTATCGCATAGGCAGCAGGGGATATCGGCCTTTGAGGATCAATCAAAGAATGGAAGGTGTCAATCACACTATCATCTTTATACTTTATGCCTGCGATTTCGCAGATACGATCTCCTTCTTGAGGATTCAAACCAGTTGTTTCTAAATCAAAGATTACTAATTCCTTATCCTTTAAATCATTCATTGAATTTCTCTTATAAAAAACTCACCTACCGCTAAACTGAAAGACAATCTTTCTCTGACGTGGCCTTGCATCAAAATCAATAAAGATAATCTGCTGCCATGTGCCTAGACAGAGCTTGCCGTCTGAAAAGATGAATGTCTTACTCGGGCCTACTAAGCTTGCACGCAGATGCGAATGACCATTACCATCATGCCAGGCCTCATCGTGGCAATAATGACGATTGGCAGGTATCAACTCCTCGAATAATGCCTTAAGGTCCTTTACTAATCCTGGTTCAAACTCACAGGTTGTCACCGAAGCCGTAGAACCAATAGCGCTGACAGTAACTGTGCCCTCTTCTAGGCCACTTTCTGAAAGAAAGTGCTGTATCTCGCTTGTAATATCAATTATATCTGTGTTGCCGGATGTTTTAAGTTTTAAAAATTTGGTTTCTACTTTCATCTTCACATCACACTACTTCCCAGTTGCATTTCTCTTTCTGGCATAAGTAAGCTGATGCCTTCAGCATCTCTGGCCGCAAGAAGCATTCCCTCTGATTTTACGCCTCTTATTGTTGCTGCTTCAAGATTATCTACAACTACGATTTGTCTTCCGATTAACTCCTCAGTTTTGTAAAAGTTGCGTATGCCAGCAACAAGCTGCTTCTCTTTATCTCCTAAATTAACCTTTAAGACATACAACTTATCTGCGTCAGGATGATCTGAGGCATCGACGATCTTGGCAATTTTCAATTCTAATTTCTTGAAATCATTAAAACTTACCATAGGAACTCTCCATTTAGTAATTGGTTATTAGCGATTAGTACTTTGGAAGGGCGGGTTATACTTAACCTTTCCACCAAGCAACCCTTTCTGTCTCAACAGCAAAGGGCGTAAAAGGCGGAAGCTTTGTGCTGTCATTAAAGTCTGTGTCGTAATCCCAATCTCTTCTGGGGGCTTCATACTGGGGGCTGCCATATTGCCAGGCACCTTGAGCAATCTGACTGTTCCATAGCCCGACGAATGAACCTCGAATACTTAGCGTCTTATTGCTCCACGTCTCAAGAAGTCTGGGATAATTTTCTAGGCCGCCATTATAATTGCCGACGCTCGTCTCATCAATCCCGGCAATAAAGGCCGCGTTCATAGTAGTATTCGTGGCAACTCTGCTGCTTAAGTTAAAACTGCTATTGGCATCGTCCCAGTTATTAGATAAAAGATTCAAAGAATCACAGATTACTGCAGCTGGTTTCTTATTGGTATTATTATAATCACCTTGAACATACACCGGGTCATTAGAAACAACGGTTAAGTCTGAATTAAGCTCGCTAGCGTTATTAAGACGGGCTCCATTTGGAGAGGAACTGCTAGCATCAGTTCGAGTAATATAAAGAAGGCCATTGGAAGGAAAAAATCCTGAGCTATTAAGCAAATTCATATCGATATTAGTTACTGTAACCCAGGTTGCTTCACGTTGATTATAAAAATTACTTTCGCTGATTGTCCCAGCTGGCAAGACAACAGGAGTGCCTGATGAATCATAGGCATTAGTATTTACTATCTTCAAGTCAGCATTATCTGCATAGTAACTATCAGGTTCTATAGAGCCGACTTCAGGAGCGGCTAAAGAGGTCACTCCATGAACGCCGCTTTTTACTGTTCCGTTCCAACGATTCTGAGATTCATCTGTCCAGTCACTACGATCAGAATCCAAAGGATCTATGTCTCCTGCTTCTTTCATAAAGTAGTAATCACTTGTGCCGCTTTTCTTAATGCTCACACCGCCATCCATGCTCAATGCGCTATCTTTGCGTCCATTGTAAATATTGCCGGCGCTGTAGAGATACTCCGAATCAATGGTGAACGTATTATGTGTACCAATGTAGATATCTTCGTTTGAATGTACTTTTCCAGACAGAGTCATGTCCGGACCTGGCAGCATCTCCAAATCATAATTATAAAATACTGCATGCTGAAATGTGTATGTTTTTTTACGGGCAACAATTTGGTTGACAATGCTTGAAATTCCATAATTGATATCGGTAGCCACAGCAATTATTTGGTAGTGTCGAATAATAGTAATTATGCCTAAGGAATCCGCAACAGTGTGATCTACATCTAAGGCTGTCCAGCTATAACTCAGATTAAAATCCGAAGACAGACTCACAGTATCAGTGAACGTATCAGGTACAGGCAGGTAATTTGCTACATTGTAAGCGAGTGTATAGGCAGCCTCCTCTATTGCCCCTTCAGCAAGATAAAGGCCTTCTGTAGTAATTTTATTTCTCCGGGCTAAATTAAATTCACTCAAGGCACGTTGCACTATTGTTGCCGCTAGAATTAACAAGACAACTATAACCATATAAGATGTAATTAAAACAATGCCTTTTCTATTCATCTGTTTAAGGATAAGGGTCGCCATTTTAGCCTGCCTTAATTGCGCATATTTATTATACTGGTGGAGATAAAATTGTGCGTCCTGCCTTCGCTACTTGTCTTTTCTAATTCCATTATGACCTTTAATTCATCCAAATATAATGTCGCATCAAGATTGTGGTCGAAGAAATTTATATCTTTAACATTATTAGCTAAGACAGTCTCATTGGAGTTCACGGTCTTGATCAAAGAGGAAGTGGCAGTATCTAAGCTAATTGTTATATCCGTAGTATCCCATACCAATGCGTCTGCGACTATATCTGGGAGCCCATCAGAATCGCCATCAAGAGGTAAGTGATATGTAATTGAATCTATACCAGCAGAGGGCGTGTTTTGCAAGATTGTCATCTGCGTGTACGCCGTCCTTCTTAAATCGGTGAGCATATGATTAATACCGAGGCGTGCGTCAGACTGAAGAGAAACCAAGATATCGCCTGATTGAAACACAGAGCGCGCCTGAATGAGAGAAAAGCTTAATATACCGACTAGTATCACAATAATGACAGTAACAACTAAAATCTCAATTAGCGTTACGCCGGTTTTATTCATAGCATCTGCGTCCTCAGCGTCTTGAAGATTTGAGATCGCGCTCTACTATCTTTACTCGTCCAAGTCAACTCAACTTCTATCTCTAAAGGATCAACGTTGGTGCCTTGAGGGTAACGCACAACAATGGCCTCATCCTGCAGAAGAAAACCTCCTATAAGGGTAGAATTAATAACTGCTCCATCAGGGAATTGAGTAGTAAGATCTACAAAGGCAGTAGTCTTAATCCGCTCTAATACATCCGTAAGATCATCCGTAGCAATATTTATTTCCTTTGTAAGAGCAATTTGATTTAGGGCATTAATAAAAACAACCAATAAGGCCACTATGGCAACTACTAAAATAAGAGAAACAATCATTAGCTCTACAAGCGTTAATCCTTTCATACTACCTTCCTCGACTCTGCTAAATACTGCAGAGTTATTTTAAATACATCTATTCTATTTTATGATTATTGCTAGCAACCGCAAGTTAATTTTCTTGGCGGGGGTGAAGGGATTTGAACCCTCGGTCTTCAGATCGACAATCTGACGCGTTAAACCATACTACGCTACACCCCCCGTTTAAACCATCCTAAAATACGTGGGCGATACAGGACTTGAACCTGTGACCTCCTGAATGTAAATCAGGCGTTCTAACCAACTGAACTAACCGCCCCAGGAATTAGCATTATAAAGAATAACGGGTTTTAAGTCAATTATTATCAACTATTTCTCGCCACTCTTGGTGAACAAACTAAAAAGACCACCTTCAATGACCTTATCTTCCACCCGCTCTACGGTTCTGGCAGATAAACGAGTAAATATTTGCAAATCATCTACAAGGCCTGCCATCTTTGTAGATAGGTAATTAAAATATTCTGTTGTCTCACTAAAATCATCGGCCAGATTATATAAATCAATTGCATCCTGACCTATAACATATCCTTTCTTTGATAGTTGCACTGGCATGGCAGTAGGGTTCTTCTGGATGTCTATTAATTTATCTCCTAGCAATCCTTCGGTCTTAACTGTGTATAAGGAGTGTTCGTCCAGTTCCTTTTTGTATTTGGAAAGTACGCTTAAGGTAACCCTGACCCGCTGTCCGGATTGGACAGGCCTAATAAACTCTATATCAACAACAGAGCCTACTGTTACACCTGAAATTCTCACTGGTGCACCTATCTTTAGCCCTCCGATGTCATTAAAGAGTACATATTGGTAAAATTTGGATTCTCCGATGCCTACCTTTGCCCCTAATGAAAAGATAACAATAATAATAAAAAATATACTAACAACAAAAAATGCTCCGGCAATAATTTCTTTATTTGTCCTTGATTTCATAATCAGCCTCCGATTTTACCAGTGACTAATGAATAAGCTGGGGAATAAATTTTCTTACTATTGGGTCTTGACTACTCTTAATCTCTTCCTGATTGCCAACAGCTAAGATCTTACCCGCATGGATAATAGCGATGCTACCACTTATATCAAAAAAATTCAGACAATCGTGGGTTACGACAATGGTTGTAGTATTTAATTCATGGCATAATTTCAAAATCAAGCGAGAAATCGAATAGCCTGTTGCTGGATCAAGCCCAGCTGTAGGTTCATCGCATAATAATATTTTCGGCCTTAATATGATTGCCCTGGCTAAAGCGACTCTCTTTCTCATACCAACGCTGATTTGAACAGGAAATTTCTCAGCTATACCTTCTAACTCTACCTCACTTAACGCCGCCTCAACCATCTTAAGAATCTCGCCTTCTTCTTTTTTAGTATGTTCCCTTATCGGCAAAGCAAGATTATCAAAAATATTCAGATAATCAAAAAGCGCTCCTTCCTGAAAAAGATAGCCAGCATCACTCCGCAAGGCTAAAAGTTCATTCTCACTTAATCCTGTAACATCCTGGCTATCAATAAAGATTGTGCCGGAATCGGGTTTAAGCAAGCCAATAATATGTTGTAAAAATACAGACTTACCCTGACCGCTTCCGCCCATAAGCGTAAAGAATCCTCCTGTATCTACCTTCAAACTTATATTATCTAAGACTAAATATCCGTCAAAACTCTTTGTTAGGTTTTTAATCTCTATCATTTTTTTCTTTTAAGAGAAACAATCTGTATTTATGATAGTTAAATTTTGTATAAAGCCGATTGTAAGGTTTTATCTGGCGCAGCTCTACGTAAAAAGGAACCTGCTGGAATTCTCCTACATATTCCATTTCCCTATCCAGATGGTTCTCAACGTGTTCAGTAGGATACAAACTCTTACTCTCATAGATTATAGGGCTTCCCTCTCTAATCCAATCAGCCTCTTTTATTGCATAGTCTCCTCTTATCCTAGCCCAAGAACCAGAAGCGCAACCTGTAAAAATAATCACAAGAAGCATTAGGCCTATAAGAATAAATATTCTATTAGTCATCTCCTACCCCCAGAAATTAATAATTATTTTTGTCAATAAGAAATTAGAAACTATAACCAAGATGCTTGAAAGCGCTACAGCCTCAGTTGTATATTTGCCAACTCCAATGGAACCACCCCTTGTTCGAAACCCTTTATAACAGCAGATTATCCCGATAATTAGGGAGAAAAATAGCGTTTTAACCATACCGCCGACAAAATCAACAATGCGTATAGAATCGAATGTCTGATTTATATAAGAAAAACAGCTTACACCTTCTTGTAAAACCGTTATAAGCATTCCTCCCAAGATTCCCAAAATCTCACACCAAAAGACAAGAAGTGGCAACACTATTATACAAGCTAAAATTCTGCTGATACCAAAAAAATCAATGGGGTCAATCCCCAAGGCACGCGTGGCTAAAATCTGTTCGTTGACATTCATCGCCCCAATCTCAGCAGAAACCTTTGCCCCGGATTTGCCGATAAAAATGAGACTTGTCAATACCGGACCTAACTCTCTAACTAAAGATAGGGCAACCAATTTGGCGATATATTCTGTTGCCGCAAAGCGCACTAAAACTACGGCAGACTGAACAGCCAACACCATTCCCGTAGCCAAAGAGGCAATACTTACAATCCAGAATGCACTCACGCCTAGTTCATATATCTGGTCAGCTATCTGACGAGGCCGCAGGCCCCTTCGAAAAACAGTAGCAAAGACATCAATAAGAAAACAAATTATTGCGCCGGCAAGTTGGAGGGCATGAATAACATAACTACCTATCTTCTCAAGAACTTTTATAATTTTATCCATAAATTATTGCCTCTATCTTTTGTATAAACCAACTAATTCTGCCTCTGCCAAAATATGTCCTTGCATTGCTTTAAGCAATGATTTCTTGTTTGCACCTGGCTTTAAACCTAAAACAGTATCCAAGGCGTAAAGCTTAAAGAAATAACGGTGTGGCTTGCCCGGTGGAGGACACGGCCCGCCATAGCCGACACTGCCAAAACTTGTAAGCCCTTGCATCGCATTAGCCATAAAGTGCATTTTTTGCATATTCTCTTCTAGACGGTTTACTTGGACCGGTATATTATAAACTAACCAGTGCACCCAATCTCCACCAGGCGCATCCGGATCATCATTAATTAAGATAAAGCTTTTTGTTCCTTCTGGAGCATCTTTCCAAAAAAGAGGAGGAGAGATATCATCTGCCTCGCATGTATATTTTTTTGGTATAAATTCTCCTGCTTTGAATGCGGGGCTCTCTATCTCTAAGGCCATAGCTGCACCTCCTAGGATTAAGAAAATAATTCCTAAATTCAATAATATTTTTTGCAACATAAATTTTTTAGCTCTTTGAAACAATAAACTTTTTAATGAAAGTATGCGGTTGATATGAAGTCTTTGCTTTTCTTAAATTCATCAGGCCTAAATCTTGCTCGCGATTTATAAAGGAAAAACTCTCAGGGATACTAGAGGCAAAAAAATTATTAATTGCCTGATATATACCAACGAATTTCCCATTGCCTTTTTCTGCGTGCACGACGAATGTAGTATCATTGAGTTTTTCACCCAAACTAAATGCCTCTAATTTTGCGTTGATTTCAATAACAACCCCGGAGAGTTGAAGTGCCTCAAAATTAGAAAGCATTTCTCTAATTGCTTCTTTTTCTCTCATCAAGCCAGCATCGTTGCCACAAGACCTATAATCGCACCACTCTTCTTGAAACTTGAGGCAATTTTCTATGTCAGCCTCTGACATCTTCCTCAAAACAGGCTTGTATGTGTTAATAAAGCGCCTGATGAAATTTCTTTTTGCATCATACTTTTTGCCCTTGAGCTCGACCAAATCAACCCTGCGGTAAATATAATCATAATTATCGCGGTCTTCTTTTATTTTAAAACCTGCCTCATTGGAAAAGAGCAAGGCAAGAGAGGCAGGAACACGAAAAACCCTAGCACCCGGAACCTGCTTTAGACAAACTCTAACTATCCCTTTTAAATCGCCATTGCCAAGAGGCGCAAAAAACAACACGTCATCGTCTTGCTTTGAAGAGATGATTAAAAAGTCGTCTAATCTTGATATGGCAAGTGAGTATGCCTCTTGCCAGCAAAAAAGATTAGTAAAACTAAATTCGGAAATCTCAGGCTGCAATTGCCTAAAAAGCGCATCAAAGGTCTGTTTATCTTCTAACTTGATTCCTCGCTCATCAGGAAAAGTAGACAGACTAGAAAGCCTATCTTTTATCGTTCCTTTATTTGCCTGAACCTCAACCATATCTTCCTGTGTATGTATTATAGCACTAATGCTAGTATCAGAAAATCCTATTTGTTAGGTATCAAGACAAATGCTTAAAGCAATATAGGAGACCTTGACCCAATAATACACCGTTGCCATTCAAAAGTATATCCTTCACATCAAAAACTCGATTAGGAAGCATATACTGAATTACCTCATCAATGAATCCAGCGATAAAGCCAATTACAAAAATCTTGACATATATAGTGCTTATCTTCTGCTCTTTCTTGAGAGAGCGGTAGATGAACAGCGGTAATATTACATATTCAAATAAATGAATTCTTTCTGCGGGAAGTTTGAGACTGCGCAAGATAACTAAAAAAAGAGAAAAAACAACACAAATAATCAATATCCCAACTAATGTTTGCTGTCTTCTTAACGATAAAAATTTAAAGATTATAAGGGTGCCAGCGAGAACAACTATAACAAAAAGAGATGATTCTACCCTATTGCCGAAATTGGCTATAAGCCTTTCCCAGATGCCAGGGGCAAAGGGCAGGCTTATGTAAATAAAAGCGACATAGGCAAAAAATAAACGCCAGCGTCTGATAAGGACATAGGGCTCTCTGATAATCAATCCCATATCTAGTCTTGCTATAATTTATTTATAAATTCTTTAACTCTTGCTGCAAATAATTCTTTTGAATCAAAGACTGCGTTGTTGTGCGCTCCGATAATCTCTAAGAATTCTTTGGGCTGGCGAGCTTTCTCATATAATTTTTTACCTAATTTAAAAGGAACGATTTCGTCATTACGACTGTGAATTATCAGTTTATGGCAATCTATATTAGGAATCTTAGCCGCCGAATCAAAACGCACAGACAAAAAAATTGTAGGTAAGAACGGGTAGATAGCACGCGCCATATCCTTAGCAGATGTAAACGCTGCTTCTATAATAAGCGCAGCTATTCTTTCTTTGCCTGCCAAATCAATCGCCGCTTGAGCCCCTAAGGATTCTCCAAAGACTATAATCTCATCAGCGGTTATGCCTTTCTCTTTAACAAGATAGTTATAGGCTGTGTGGGCATCTAGATATATTCCGTCTTCAGTTGGCCTGCCAGTGCTTCTTCCGTATCCCCGATAGTCAATAATGAATGTGGTTATGCCGATTTCATTAAAGATTGCTATTTTTTCTAGTCTGTGGCTGATGTTGCCGCCATTGCCATGCAAAAAAAGCAAAACCTTTTTATTGGCTCCAGCTGGCACATACCAGCCATGAATATTTTCTCCGTCTGGGGTTTTTAAATTTACCTCTTCAAAGCCTAGGCCTATATCCTGCGGCGTAACCTCTATCTCTTTAAAGGGAAAAAATATACTTCTTTTCTCTATATATCTTGTGTAGAAAACCAAGAAAAGAATAAAGCTTACGATAAAAACAAATATCTTCATAATTTACTCTCTTCTAGCAATTTCAAGTCCCTTCTCGCTGTCATTTCTCCTACCTTAATAAAGCGAGATACCTTTTTTAGATTGCGGCTATAGAGAGATAAGAAATCCTAGACCATACCACCATCAGGTGACATAAGGTGCAGATGTAAATGAAAAATCGTCTGACCAGCATCCGGACCAACATTAATAATCACCCGGTAGCTATCCAGCTTGATCTTTTTGGCCACATCAGCGACTGCAACCATTAGCCTGCCGGATAATGAAATATCATTCTCTTCCAGCGCAGACAATCCTTTTCGATGTTCTTTGGGAATTATTAAGATATGCGTTTTTGCCTTAGGGTTGATATCCGGAAAGGCTAGGACTGTATCGTTTTCAAAAACAATCTTTGCCGGAATTTCCTTTTTAATAATTTTGCAGAATATGCAATCCTTAAAAGAATCAGTCATAATTTTCCTGTTTCTTATGATTTTACATCTTGCCTGCTGCCATGAGAATAAACACCATCACAAACAGCGCTACTGTCTCAATTATACCCAGAACCATAAGGTAATTACCAAAGCCCTTGCCTGTCTCTGCCATTGCATCAGAGGCAGCTGCGCCAGCCTTGCCCTGCATCCAGGCAGACAGCCCCATTGCCATGCCACCCAGAATTCCTGCTGCCCACATAAATTGGCCTTTGCTTGCTAACTCTAGGAGCGCATTCATCACTATCATGCCGTAAATTGTCTGAGAAAGCGGCGCTCCTACGAAGACAGTAAGGATAAAGGGTGCATTTTTGTTCTGGGCAAAACATTTTTTCCAAGAACCAACCGCAGCCATACCCGCTGCACCAGAACCTAAGGCAGAGCCCATTGCTGCAAACGCAAGTGATGCTGCAACACCTAAATCCTTAAACTGTACTAATAAGCTTGTATCCATTTTTATTCCTCCCTGATTTTAAACGGTGCGTATTCTGTACCTGACCATTCCATATTTAAGTGGCTGGAAAATTCCAAGACATTCAATCTAACGCCATGAACCAAAATTGCCATTGCACCCAAAAGAATATTTAAGGTATGTCCGAATAAGAGAATCAGCGCTGTCAGAAATCCCATCAATAGATTATTATATCCTATGGAAGAGGCCATCTGATTGAAGGCATCTGCAACTGCAACAGTTGCGACTCCTACTGCAAATAATCTAATGTATGATACAACATCTGTAAAACTATTTATAACATGAAGAAGAAAATCTCCAATTCCGAAGCCAATACCTTTGAGGATATTTTTCCTTGGACTTGAAAATAAAATTATTAATGCGGTTCCTGTGCCAAACAGCCATTTAGCAAAGACAGGAAAACTAGCCCCTAGAATTAACAGCCTTGCCAAAAAGTACGCTGCCCAGAGCACTGCTATCCAGCCAGCCTCAGAGGCGGCATTTAATCCTGGTAACTTACGCAGGAGTCTCCAAAAATGTGCAATACTTAAATGCAGGGCGCCTATAAAAAAACACAGGGCCTGGACATTGGAATGTTCTTTTAAAAAAGGAAGCAGCGGTCCGACTCCTGCAGGAAGATATGCCTTGCCAAAAAATGTAGCGGATAACACTCCCCAGATTATGGCAGAAGAGCTTAAAACATACATAAGGAAAAATACAGACTTATCCAAGCGCGAGTCTTTAAACTTTATATGACAAACTAAATTAATAAGCAAAAATACTAATCCGTATCCAGCATCGCCTATTAATATCCCGAAAAATACTGAAAAGAACAACAAAAACCAGAAACTTATATCTAATTCCCTGTAGCCGGGTATGGTCTTTATCATATTAAAAACTGGTTCTATTATTTGAATCCAGCGCGGGTTCTTTATCAAGGTAGGAACATTATCCAATTTATCCGGCTCTTCAATAAGTAGGCCCCATTTTTCTCTTTCTGCTAATTGCTCTAATGTCTTAACGCTATAGTCAGGGCAATAACCTTTTAGGTAGGCAAGTCTTGCAAAACTACCCATGCCTGCGCGTACGCCGTGAAATTCAAGTAAGGATTTGAGTCTTTGCCTGTAAGAGGAAAGTGCGTTTTTATATTTTGCAAACTCAAATAATCTTTTCTCTATCTGGGCTATTTCACTTTCTGCCCTTTCTAGCTTAAGGATCATCTCGTTTAAGCCTTCATTTGGCAAGGAAAGAGTCTCAAAAGGCAAGGTTGTTTTATTTTTTGATATAAGTGCACAATAAAATATGTTTCCTTTTTTAAAAATTTCCTCTAAGACTACTTCTTGCGGCACCTGGGAGAGCTGCTTCTTATTTAATTTAGCTAGATATATCCGGATATCGCTATCCTTCAACTCCTCTATAAGTTTTGGCGGAAAATCTCCCCATTCCCTCCAGAGATCTATATTCTTTTTTATCTTCTTTAGATCCTCTCTAATGACCTCTCTTGCCTCAAGCAGGGCAAGGATTCCCTCAGAGGCCTGGTTGTAATCAGGGACTGTGTTTTCTTGAACCTGAACAACAGGCAAGGTCTCTATTGCCTTTGATAATGATTTAAGATTTTCTTCTAGCCTTGAAACGCTTTCGCTTCGAGGCGCTCTCTGATGCTCTATATGCAAGACGCCTGCTCCTGCCAAGACCTTAAGCGTAGGCTCGACATCTTTTGTCTGCACCAAAACTGTTATCTTCTTCATTCCTACGATCATAAGACGGCTTCCTCTAAAACTAAGCTCTCAGTTTTTTTCTTGGCAATCTTTGAGCGGCCAACCGCGTTTGTCTGCTGATCGCCCAAATAAATCTTTATAATACGCACGTTCTCTCTTGCCTCAGGTATCTTTACCTTTTCGAACAAATTAACCCTCTGGGCTGTCAGTCTTAATTCATGCTCCAGGATCTCTAGTTGAGAACGAAATATCTTCTCTTGCTCATATAAAACTACAAGCTGCCTGATTTTCTCAATAGCGATATCTACCCATAATGGTGTTAGAAATAAATCATATTCACTATCTGCAAAATTCACGCGTACAAACAAAGGTATATCAACACCTGCGATATTGAACTTTTTGGTAATAATCTCTTTGGGGGTTATCCAAGCAACTATATCCTTCTGGCCTTCATTCAATAATCCTGCCCAGATACTTATCGCAGCCTTTGAACTACTTATCTCATTTAATTTCAAATCCAATCTTTCATGCACGTGTTGAATCTCGATCTGTAGCTGTTGCTTTTTTAGCTGCAGAATCGGAAGATAATGCTCAAACTGCTTCAAGCTATCACGTTGTCTTTTTAGTTCACCTTTTGTAAATTTAATCTTTGCCATATTATTTCTTGGGCCAGAATTCCTCGATAAGTTCTGACTTTATACCCGTCTCAAAAGGCTGAAAGGCCTCTGCCATAATCTGCCAACCTAAATCCAAGGCCTCTTCAAGTGATATATTTACAGAAAGATTCATCATTTTCTCCTGGAAGCTCTTTCCATAACGCAGGAGTTTCTTATCCCATTGGCTCATCTGAAATCCCATGGCCTGTTTTTCTAATGTTGAGCGATAATCAGCAAAAAACTGAATCATCCTGTCCATAACAGTCCTGTGATCTTTTCTTGTCTTGCCATTTACTAGCTGTTTAAGCCGACTCAAAGAACCAAAAGGCTCAATAGACTTGTTTCTTAAGTAGAACTGTCCTTCCGTTATATATCCAGTATTATCAGGTATGGGATGGGTAACATCATCTCCCGGCATTGTAGTAACCGCTAGAATAGTAATAGAGCCGGCAGTATCAAAATCAACAGCCTTTTCATAGCGTGAGGCCAGCTGGCTGTATAAATCACCCGGATAGCCCCTGTTTGAAGGAATCTGCTCCATGGTAATAGATATTTCCTTTAAGGCATCGGCAAAATTTGTCATATCACTAAGGAGCACTAAGACGCGTTTGCCGCTAAGTGCAAACTGCTCAGCAACGGCTAAACTTATATCTGGAACTAGGAGGCACTCTACAGTAGGATCTGATGCAGTGTGCACAAAAAATATTGAACGTGATAATGAACCGTGCGCATTCAATGTGTCCCGGAAGAAAAGATAATCATCATATTTTAGACCCATACCGCCTAAGATTATCAAATCTACCTCTGCCTGCATTGCAATCCGCACCAAGACCTCATTATAAGGCTCTCCCGGCACAGAGAAAATAGGTAGCTTCTGAGATTCCACCAGGCTATTAAACACATCGATCATGGGTATGCCTGTACGCACCATACGCCGCGGAATAATCCTTTTTGCCGGATTTACAGGCGGGCCGCCAATCTCTATCATATTCTCACTTAATGCCGGGCCATTATCTCGAGGTAGGCCTGCGCCGGTAAAGATTCTGCCTAGGAGATTCTCACTAAAGGAGACCCTCATCGCATGACCTAGAAATCTTACTCGATCACCAGTTGAAACACCCCGGCTTCCAGCAAAAACCTGTAAATAGATGCGCTCTCCATCTATCCTAATTACCTGGGCTAAGGATTTAGCGTTCTTGGAAGATATCTCAGCCAGGTCTTTGTAGCCTATATCCCTTGCTTCAACGGTTACAACGTTACCTGCTATCTGCGTTATGCGATTATATATTTTATGCATTGGCGGATCCTGCCTTTTCCTTTTCGCTTATTAACTTCTCTATTTCTTTTTCTTTTGCAGAAAATGCATCTGTTTTCCATTCAATGGAGTTCCATTCTATAAATTTCTGGCTTAGATTCTGGAAGAAACTTCTAGCAGTATCTTTATCCCCAAGCTGGAAATCTCTCTCTAAGATTTTATAAATTGTATGGAATGTGTGTTTTTGCCTTTCGGCAATTGTAGCGGCATCCACTTCATCAAAGGCATTCTGCTGCAAATAAACCGAATCAAGGAATTCTCCTTTTAAATAAGTAATAAAATCAAGAAGCGAAGTGCCTTCTTCTCCCACAACCTTCATCATCTGATTTACCTCATGGCCCCTTCTTAAGATGGCCTGGGCTTTTTGTCTCTCTTTATCGTCGATAAAACTCTTGTATTTACTCCAGCTCTCTAAGGGATCTATTGCTGGGTATTTTCTTGCATTTGAGCGATCGCGTGAAAGTCCGTGGAATGCACCTACCACCTTTAGTGTTGCCTGAGTAACTGGCTCTTCGAAGTTCCCGCCTGCAGGGCTAACTGTACCGCCTATTGTTACAGAGCCAAGGCTGCCATCATGCAGTCTTACCAGTCCTGCCCGTTCATAAAAAGAAGCGATCCTTGTCTCAAGATAAGCAGGAAATGCCTCTTCTCCTGGAATCTCTTCCAGGCGACCTGACATCTCGCGCATTGCCTGTGCCCAGCGTGAAGTAGAATCAGCTAACAACAATACCTTAAGGCCCATTTGTCTATAGTATTCTGCGATCGTAACTGCGGTATAGACGCTAGACTCTCTAGCAGAAACCGGCATGGAGCTGGTATTACAGATAATAACCGTGCGCTCCATCAGCGGCCTATTGGTGCGGGGGTCTTTTAACTCTGGGAATGTCCTCAACGTTTCAACAACCTCACCCGCCCTTTCTCCGCAAGCAGCTATAACCACAATATCAACCTCTGCATGCTTACTAATCAACTGCTGCAGTACGGTCTTTCCTGAACCAAAAGGACCCGGAATACAATAAGTGCCTCCTAAAGACACTGGCATCAATGTATCAACTATTCTAATATTTGTAACCAAAGGCGTCTGGGGTTTTAATTTCTCAGCATAAGCTGTTATTGGTATCTTAACCGGCCAGATCTGCTGCATAGTAGCCTCATGTATCTTGCCGCTTTCATCTTTAAGCTTTGCGATTGCCTGCTTTAAATTAAATTTGCCTTTGCTGACAATAGTCTCTACTTGTAATTGGCCGCTTAATGCAAAGGGAACCATAATCCAATGCTCAATCATGCCTTCCTTCACAAAACCAAGTTTATCACCTGATTTTAGTTTATCGCCTCGCTTTGCAACAGGATGAAACTCCCACTTATTTTCATCTGGCAATGCCTCTAAATATACGCCGCGCTTTAAGAAAAACCCACACTTTTGGGCAAGCTGCGGCAGGGGATTCTGGAGTCCATCAAAAATCTGTCCCAAAAGACCCGGTCCTAGTTCAACTGAAAGAAGCTCATCGCTAAATTCGACTCTTTCTCCAGCCTTTAGGCCTTTGGTATCTTCGTAGACCTGAAGTTCTGCTTTATTGCCCTTTACGCGTATTACCTCTGATTTTAGGCGCTCTTTCCCGTGCAGAATAAAAGCGACTTCGTTTTGCACAACATAGTCATCAAATTCTGCAACTACCATGTTCCCGGTTATGCCTACAATCTTGCCTTGCCTTTTACCCATTATATTATCTCTTTCTCCAGTAATGCCTCTAATGCTACTATTGCTGGTTGTGAATTTATCATTTGCCAACGCTCTAAGATCTGTAATTGCAAGGCATATGTAATTAAATAATCAATATCAAAATAATGAGCCTTTGCTAATTCTTCCAACCTTTGCCATCTTTCACGGTCCAGGCTAAGTTCTGCCTCCATAGGAGAATCCTGGCTAGTAACCCAGTGCGCAAAAGAAGCAATAAAGGGATCCGAATATCCCGGGGCGCGTATATATTTAGCAGGGTCTTTTAATTTTCGGCTGGCCCTAAATTTGACTATCTCATTTCTTAAAGTAATATCGAATATCTGCCACTCTCTTAATGTTGCTTGTGACTCATCTACATCTTGCGCTGGCGTAATCTTGGTCCTTTGAATAATATCCATATCATGAGCACTTAACTGCTCTCTGGAGCACTTTAGGAAATCACTATATTTCAAAGGCGGCTTCATAGCGAATTCTAAAAGGGGCAGGCTTGCTATTAAATAATAATATTGTCTCATTTGAAAATCCTTGCAAGTTCTGGATTAAGATAGTTACGTATTGCCTCGGCCAAACCTTCATCTGTAAAGTCAAAAAACGACTTGCCTTTGTCAAAGCTTATGGAAAAACCAGTATTAATATTGGCTGCTGGCCTAAACTCTATCGGCTCTTTCAACCTCTCCTTTAACCTTAGAATAAAAGTCTTTTTAAGTTTTGCGAGATCTTCTTGTTTTAAGAGCACCTTTATATCAGAGGTCTCGCCTTTCTCCTTGGCAAAATTTATTATTAATTTCTCTAAAATGGCCTCAAGATCAACTGCTGACATTATCTTGGCAGTCTCTGCGCCAATAATCTTATTCAAAAGACTCCTGATTTCTTCTTTAAGAGAAAGCATTAGATTTCTGCCGGATTGCTTCAGGGCCAACTCACCTGCCTCTTTGACCTTGCGTGCATGACTCCTGGCATCATCTATAATTGCTTCTGCCTGCGACTTAGCATCTCTAAGAATCTTTTCAGCATCATCCTCAGCCTTTGATTCTATTCTGCGTGCCGCCTCCTCTGCCTGTTTTACGCCTTCTTCGTTAATCTTCTCAAGAAGGTCTTTTAGTTTTTCTGTCATGTCTATACCTTCCTCCTAAGACTTAGTATAAGCAAATAAGCCTTAAAATATTATTAATCAAAAAATAAATGCTTCTATCTTTCTTTGAGTGCGTTCAATATATTTACAGCTGCAAGAGAAGCAGAAGGAGCCTCTATTATTGGCCTGCCCACTACAATAAAGTCAACCTGCGCCTTCTTTGCCTGCTGTGGCGTAGCTATTCTTTTCTGGTCCGATTTTTTGTTGGTTGCGCTTCTTATACCCGGACAGACCAGAATGAACTTATGTTTTAGTTTTCTATGTAAAAGATGTGCCTCTTCTACTGAACAGACAATTCCATCAACTCCGCAAGATAGCGCCTCCTTTGCCAACCTCAGGACATCTCTTTTGGTATTGGTGGATTTCTGGCTGGTTAACACAGTTACAGCAAGCACAGCTGGTTTTTTAATCTTAAGGCGACTTGCCTCTGATCTGACTGCCTTGACACAGCCGCGCATCATCACCTTGCCACCAGTAGCATGAATCGTAAACATATAAACGCCAAGTTTGGTTATTTGCCTGGCGCTAGCAGCAACAGTATTGGGTATATCATGCAACTTTAAATCCAGAAACACATTCTTATGTTTGCGTTTTAGCCAGAGAACAATCTCTATGCCTGAGGCAATAAACAATTGGCTGCCTACCTTGTAAGCTCTCACACAAGGGCCTAATCTATTTACGATAGCCTTTGCCTTACTAAAACTATCAACATCCAATGCAACTATGAGTTTTGTCTTCATGTACGCAAACTACCTCTAAGCTTATAAATATCCTTAATCTTATTCTTTTTCAAATAGCCTTTTATTCCCGTCAAAATTTCCTTAGGGGCCTTGGTATTAATAAAGTTTACTGTTCCTAAAGACAACGCTGTTGCCCCGCAGGTTAAAAATTCGATAGCATCAGCGCTATTCATAATGCCTCCTCCGCCGATAATAGGTTTTCTCACTGCCTTGTATGTCTTATAAACCGCATAAAGACTTAATGGCTTTATTGCCGGGCCGCTTAAACCTCCGGTTATATTCGCAAGCTGAGGCCTCCTGTTTTGGATATCAACAGCCATGCCAAAATAGGTATTTACTAAACAAAGTGCATCTGCTCCAGCGCTTGAGGCAGCAATGGCTATACTAGAAATATCCGTAACGTTGGGCGTAAGCTTAACAATCAATGTCTTAGACGTTAGCTTACGCACTACCTTAACAACAGCAAATGTCTCATCTATACCTTGAGAAAACATTGTTAGGCCTTGCGTCTTTCTCTTTTTGATTTTCGCCTTCTTAATATTAGGACAAGAGATATTAACCTCTATTGCCTTCAAATCTTCTAATCTATCCAGACGCTTAGTAAGCCTTACAAATTCATCTTTAGTTTCTCCGCCTATGCTTATAATGACAGGGGTTTTTAATCTTGCTAAATATGGCCATTTATCCCTCAAGAATACATCAATACCAGGATTCTCTAGTCCAATGGAATTAAGCAACCCCCAGGGAGTCTCTATCAAGCGAGGCGGTGGATTTCCCTTACGCGCTTTTAGGGTTATTGTCTTTGTAATAATAGCGCCGAAATCTTTAAAATCAATCAGCCCCTCTAACTCCTGGCCATACCCAAACGTGCCTGAGGCAGCAATGAGAGGAGAAGAAAGGGCTAATTTACCGATGCGTACTGATAAGTTTTTCTGTTTAACTGCCATAATTAACTAGACTGCTCCTTTACTTTGGGGTTTAGATAGAACTAAATATGCCAGTGAACCAATTGTATAAACCGAAACCATAAATATTAAAATTACTAAAATGCTATCTTTTGGATAAAGTGGCAAAAGCGTCATATTATTATGTCCAAGTTTGACTATATAAATCGCAGGAACAATGAAGATAATATAGTTTATAACAAGAATAAATGCGGTAGGTACTTCTAAAATCCTTTTCCGAATAAGAATGACTAAACCATTAATTGCCAAAAAAGCTGAAGTAAGTATTAAGAATTGATAAAAAAGAGACAATAGCGGTCTTATAGAGATGGTTTTTTGATATCCATCGATAATTAGAATTAGCTTCAAATACTGCTTTGTTAATAGAAAATGTTGCAATAGGGCAATGACTATACTAGCTATACCAAATATAGTTATTCCTTTCTTTCTCTTCATCGCACCCTCCTCCTGACCCTCCCACAGAAATTCTGAAAGAATTTCTATTAGGACTGATCCTGTAGAATTCGTTGAATTCTGCAGGGGGGCTACTATCTTCAATTCCCCATCTCTGATCTAGAAACTTGGTTCAATGCACAATATCTTATGCTTGAAAATGCCTTCTAAGCCTCCGCGAATAAAATAAATATTGGTCAGGAATTTCATTGCACACCAGCTTAGAAATAATCTCCTTGGCTGCATATCAAAACAGGCCTTGAAATAATTAAAAGAAAACAAAACAAAACCCATCACAAAAATTCCCAGACTAACTAATAAACCGGCAGAACTGTTGCCTAAAATAATAGCAAGGCCAGAGACTAAAGAGAGAATAAGACAAAGAATCCCAAGCTGTAGGTTGCCAAGATAAATAAAACCTCGGATAGGAAAAGGAAAAGACAGTACAGGTTTGCTTTTTAAGAATTGTAAAATGATGTCTAATCTGTGTTTTCTAATATATTTCTCAATCAGGACAGGATGGGCCCTGCCATAAGATGCCCATACATTTAGTAGCTGCTTTAGGTTTGCCCTGTGCATATGTTTTACGTCTGCATCTGGTGCAAAATAAAATTTATACCCGTGTTTTCTTGTTCGCAAACTCAATTCCATATCTTCACCCGTAGGCCTTTCCCAGAAATACGCACCTGCTACATCGAGCGCTTCTTTTCGATAGGCAACGTTACAGGTGCCAAAAAAATATGCCCGATGTCCAGCCACATCTGCTGGGGTAGGGTCTTTGGGAAAATCAGGAAAATATCCTTCTTTAATAAAACCATAGCGAGGGCTCACCATATTAAAGCCAAAGTGCTCACACCATGCCTCAACAACATTATCCTTATCCACGCGCAATGTATGCACCTCTCCACCAACAGCAGCAATGTTCTCATCACGCGAAAAGACCTTCAATATCTTCCATATCCAGTCAGACGCAGGTGCGCAATCGCCATCAGTAAAAAAGATAAACTCTCCCTTAACTACCTTAAGCGCCTTATTCCTGGCAAAACCAGGGGAAGGACAATTGGGAATTTCAACAAGTTTTATAAAGGAGTAGTCCTTTTGCCAATGCCTGATTACGCTAACAGTATCGTCGCTGCTACCTCCATCGGCAATAATTATCTCCATCTTGTCTCTAGGATAATCAACGCGAAAGAGATAGTTAAAAGTGGTAGGTAGTGTCCGGGCAGCGTTGCGTACTGGGATGATTATTGAAATAAATGGGTTCTGGCTCAATTCAAGGGGGCTATATCGATCTATTTTATTATTTACCAACTAAACCTTTATGGCTATCGTCAATAAAATAAATGATAACAATAAAGTAATGACTCCGGCAAGGACTCTTGCCTGCATAATAATATTGGTAATATCGAATTCCTTTTCCAAAGCAAGCCTTAATTTATCTGTAGAAATCTGCCTGTTAAGTATATTGTTTAGTGTAAGCAGCTGCTTGGGAAAAAAGATTAACCCTACGGATAATAGAATGCCAACTATCCCCAGAACTGATCCTCCTATCCTCAATAGATCTGCTGTATAAAACATATTGACCTCCTTTAAATAAGACCACAGCTTATGGAGCACGAAGTGCGAACATAAGTTGTTTGGTCGAATTTATCCCGAAGCTTACGCAGAAAATTTCGTAGAAATTTTCAAGTGCATAAGCAAGGGATAATGGGTACAGACAATTTACGCGAGCCCGCCAATAAGTATGAAGAGCGAACTCATTCTACCACTTGATTGACTTTAAGTCAAATACTGGCCCTTCCTTGCATACGCGTTTATAACCGCCAGTTGTAGCAACCACGCAGCCGAAACAAGCACCCGTACCACAAGCCATGTATTCCTCTAAAAGACCAAAGCAGGAAAAAGCACGCCTAGCGCCGATCCTTGCTGTTTCTTTAAGCATAGGACGGGGACCACAAATATAGACCGTTGCTCTTTCTGATCCCAAGGTCTTCCTGAATAAATCTGTTACATTGCCCCTAAAGCCGCAGCTGCCATCATCTGTAGCCACCAAAACATTACAACCTAAATCTTTGAATTCTTTTTGGCAGAGAATATGGCTTTTGGTTTTAGCGCCGATCAATACGATTAATTTCTGGCAAGATGAGTTTTCCAATATTCTCTCAGCCAGAAACAAAAGAGGTGCAATACCAATGCCGCCAGCAACAAGAAATATCTCATCCTCTTTCAATCTATCAGCAGTAAAATCTAAGGAAAAGCCATTACCCAAAGGACCTAATATATCAATATATTCTCCGCTCTGCCTGTGAGAGAGGGCCTCTGTGCCCTCGCCTACTACCTTATATAAAATATCTAGTCCAGTCTTATTGCCTTTGTCTCTAATTCTATTGATTCCTAATGGCTTTCTTAAAAGCGGTTGATAGGTATCGTTAACTTTTATATTCAAAAACTGTCCTGGTAAAGCAGCCTTTGCAATCTTAGGTGCCCTGATACTAATTTTATAAAAATTATCGACAATCCTTTTGTTAAAGAGGATCTTGGCCTTGGTCTGAATGATATTCTGTTTGTGTTTGGTGTTTCTTTCTTTCATCTCTGGCACCTTGAACAAAAATAAGTCCCTCTGCCTGCAAGCGCTATTCTCTTTATAGGACTCCTGCAGACAAAGCAAGACTCTCCTTTTCTGTTGTATACCTTATGTTGACGCGCAAACATGCCTCTTTTTCCGTCTGAACGCACATACTGGTCTATGGATGAGCCTTTTCTTCTTATCGCCTCGGCTAATATAGAAGTAATGGATTTAAATAGCCTATTTTTTTCCTTTGAGGAAAGACTCTGCGCCTTTCTCTGGGGCGCTATCCTGGCCTTAAACAAGGCCTCGGCAGCATAGATATTGCCAATACCAGCAATGAAAGATTGGTCCATGAGCAATGGTTTAATCTTGGCCTTTCTGCCCTGGAGTGACCTTGAGAAATCACGCCATGATATATCAAATGGCTCGGGTCCCAGACGTTTAAAAAACGCTAGCTCTTGCCAGTCATCCAAAAGAAAAATCTCTCCTAAAAGCCGCTGGTCATTGAAATCAAGCATGCTGCCATCGGAGAATTTAAAACTTACTCGCGCCTTGTGCGCGTCTCCCGGATATATTAATTGGCCGCTCATACGTAGGTGAACTACTAAAAACCGTTGCCTCAAACCAGGGCCTGATAGTTCAAATATTAATGCCTTGCCGCGCCTTGAGATGGACTTAATACACGCATGCTTTATTTTATCGACAAACACTCTTTTTGATGGCATGCGGATAACTCGAGAACGCTTTATTAAGACCTTTGTAATTCTCTTGCCTAGGAGTTTTGGTTTTAACTCTCTTTTTATGGTTTCTATTTCAGGTAGTTCTGGCATTGATCTTATTTGATAACTCCCTCTATAATCTGTATTGCCTCTTCTGGTGAGCTAGCCTTAATCATGCCTGGAAGGCCCCAGTTCCCTAAGTCAATTACTGGTTTTTCTAATGTAAGGGCAAAGGCAATTTCAGATAAAGTGCCTTTTTCTCCTGCTAAGGCCACAACAGCATCTGCAGCAGAAACTACGATGGTATTCCTGACCATACCTAAACCAGTAGCAATCGCAACGTCAATATAAGGATTGGCAACGCATTTATCATTGCCTGGTAATATGCCAACTGTGGTAGCACCTGTCTGTTTGGCGCCCTTTGCTGCTGCTTCCATTACTCCACTTAGGCCTCCACATACTAAAATATAACCACTTTTACCTATATTTTTGCCTAAATTTATGGCTATTTCCTCCACTTCTTTAGAACATTTATGGCCACCAATTACGGAAACTATTGCCTTGCAATTAGTTAACATGTCCCATGCTCCTTTATTTAACTGCCTTGAAATGCGCCTGGCAGGAGTCGAACCTGCACACATGGCTCCGGAGGCCACTGCTCTATCCATTGAGCTACAGGCGCTAATCTAATTCAAAACAGGCTCAGCTGCTCCTCTCCTGTAGGTTTACCTTTTTCATTCTCATCAAAGATCTTAATCTTGCCGTATTCGCCGTCATGTCCAGGTAGAATGTCGACCCTGCCTTGTCTAACGCGCATAATCCCTTCTACAATTTTCTCAGGAAGACTTTTTGCCAGCTCTTCCCTGGTTGCCTTGACTAACACATCAAACTCTGTCTGGAATTTATGTATAATTGTATTGTACTCATTCGTGACTGTCTTGGAGGCCTTGCCTACACCTCGCACCTCAGAGATAATCTCATCCAGAGGGATAAGATTCTTAAATGGGATGTTGTTTTCCGGGACGAATCCCACAGGCCTATCTGCCAACTGTTCTACCCTGTTCATAACCCCTATAGTTAAAGCGCGACCGCATTTTGGACAACGGTTCTTATGTTTTCGGGATTCTTGCGGGCTAAAACAAATGCCACAATTTCTATGCCCATCAAAATGATATTTCCCTTCTTGTGGGAAAAATTCAATAGTATAGAGAAAACGCTTCTTATCCTTTGTCTTTAAAACCTCCATTATAGTCTTGTAATCTAAGCCGCAATCAAAGACATTGGCTTCGCGGCCAATACGGGAAGGAGAGTGACTGTCAGAGTTGCTGATTAAAGAAAACCTATCCAGTGCTGATAATCGCCAGTTCATAGCCGGATCGCTACTAAGGCCGGTTTCTAAGCAGAATATGTTTTTAGTCTGCTCTTCAAAGCAATACTCAATTTTATCAAATCCTGACATTGAACCAAAAAGACTGAACCAGGGGGTCCAACAATTATGGACAATTGCAAATTCACTAACATAAGAATTATCATCTTCAACTTCTAGATTGTAAACTTCTCCGTTATAATTACTCACTTCTATATCCTTAACCGGTATATAAATATATTTGTCGTCCATCCAACCATGTCTACGTTGTAATTTTGTCCTAAATTTTTCAAAACTAGGGTCATTTAATAAACTATGTTCATCTTCAAAGAAAGACAAATTAGAAAAGTAATAGTTGTCATATTTAGCTACTACATCTCTTTCTCCAATCTTGTGTTTACCACGTTTAAAATGATCTTGAATAGAATCAACCCGGATTGAAGGAATAATACCTAATCTTAACAATATAATCTTCATTTGATTCATAAGCGTTTGCGAAGATGTATAGCCTGTATCGCCACGCCACCAACCTTTTAGAATTTGCATCTGCTTAACAGCTGAAAGCTGCAACATCCAACCCGGTAGGCATTTATTATGAGTCTTTGCTGGATTACTAACGTAAAAAAACTTGCTAAATAGGTTGAGTAAAATCTTTGAACAAAAATTTAATTCTATGCTGTTGACGCCCTCCCTGATTCGATTGCTAGATAAGTTAATATCAAAAATTTTCTTCACCAAAAATTTAACATCATTAATATAGTCTAGCTCGCTATCTTTGAAACAAAAAGAAATCTGATCGCGATTATTAGTATAGCCTTCTGCTAAATAATAACCTACCAATCTACAAAAATCTTCATCTATTTTAATATTATTTGGCAACCAATGAACTCTACTTCCATTAGGAGCAATTTTATTATTCTTTAATGTAAAATCGGCTTCTATATAATCACTTAATTTTATCTCATTAATATCTCTCGAATTATTAATAAATCTGGGGAACAGAAGTACGTCACTATTTTCTATGTCTTTTGCTTGTACCCAGCCAGGCTTATAATCTTCATAAAATCTACGCTTACAACCTTTCTTGATATGACAACAATCCTTCTTGCAATATCCCTGAGTTGACGGACAATTTTTATATGTCTTAATGACATAAAATGGGTGTTCTGGCGTTGTCTTTAACCCTTCTCTGAAATAAAATGGTTTGATATGATAAATCTCCCCTTTATATTGTCTTTTAAAAGTCTTTGTAACTTTTTTAATATTTGACTTGTGCGTATAGACCAATTCTCCTTCTTGAATGTCTTTAATTTTTTTAATTCCAAGCTTGGTATGAATATGACTATCTGGTAGAAGACAATGGGCGGGAATAATCATACAATTTGGATCAATATCTAAGACTATTCTTACTAATTCCTTAGCATCCAAACCTAAAATCGGTCTTCCGTCAGAGGCGAGATTCCCTATCTCTGAAAGTCGGGCATTAATCTTATCCACTGTTTCAAAAGACGGCGCAAGTAAACAATTGTGTATACGATAGGTGCGTCCTTTTTTTGAATAGATACTGCTAATTTCAGCAGTCAAGATAAAGTTTATCCCGTTATAAACAAAGAGGCCGTTGTCTTTCGGCTCTAAATTTGCCTTTAGCTCCTCAAGCCAAAGATGGTGCGTAAAATCTCCTGTGCCTAAAAGAGAGATACCTTTTATCTTTGCCCATTTAGCAAGATGTTCTATATCCATCTCGCGGCTTGTGGCACGAGAATATTTAGAATGAATGTGAAAATCAGCTACGAATTGCATGCAGTGCTTCCTCTACTTTACCCCAATGTGTTCCTTGCCAATATACGCGTTTGCATTCAGGGCAGGCTACAAATGAGCTTTGCGTTTTATAAACATATTCAGGTACTTTTTTCTTAATTTTTTCTTTAGCAATGTGGCTTAATTCTTCGTTGCAAAGAATACAACGGCTAAACATCTTCTCTTTCTGCGGCTTGGATTTTAGCTCTCTAAAAACCTGATTAAGCTGCTCAGCCAAATTATTGCTTTTGATTGTAATAATCCGCACTCCAGAATGTACGCCGATTTTGGTGTTTCTGGTTAGGATAATCCTGTCTTCCTGAAATGCAATAATTAATACTGTACTAAAAGTGGCTTCCTTAAAGTAAATAGTGTCAAACCCAAAAATCCGCAACCACTTTGCCAGTTTTCCTAATTCCTTTGTCACTACAAACTTCATGATCTTTCGCAGATTAGCACCGATTATAAGCAATCTTACCATTTAAAATAGTAAGCTCAACAATGCCTTTTAGCCTGCGACCAATAAAAGGAGAATTCTTAGACCTGGAGAGGAAATCCTTGCTTTCTACAGTCCATTCTCTTTCAGTATCTACAATGATTATATCAGCGATAGCGCCTTTTCCTAATGTGCCTCTATCAATTCCTAAAATCTTTGCTGGATTAACTGTAAATTTCTGCACTAACTGCGTCCAATTCAAGATGCCTTGATCCACTAGCTCAGTAATGGAGGCAGCTAATTCTGTCTCTAGGCCAATTGCCCCAAATTCTGCACGTTCAAATTCTATTATCTTCTCATTGTCAGTATGAGGTGCGTGATCAGAGGCAATAACATCAATGACACCGCTTTTTAATCCTTGTTTTATCTCAACAACGTCTTCTTTGCTTCGTAGCGGCGGATTCACCTTCATGTTAGTATTATATCCTAGTAGGTCTTCTTCGCTAAAAGAAAAGTAATGCGGTGCAGTTTCTGCGCTTAGTCTGAGGCTCTTTTTTTTAGCCTTAGCAATAATCTCTACGGATTCTTTACAACTTACGTGTGCAATATGAATAGATGCCCCTAATTTTTCTGCCAATTGGATATCACGCCTGACCCTCCTATATTCTGACTCGCAAGATACCCCCCTCAAACCCAGACGTGTTGAAATAAACCCCAGATTAATTACGCCATCCTTAGATATTGATACATCTTCACAATGACAAATTACTAAAACTTTATGCTTCATAGCTTGTTTTAGCGCCTCTGACATTAACCTCTCATCATCTACTGATGCACCGTCATCTGTAATCGCGAGTATGCCTTCTTTTTTCAATTGGGAAATTTCAGTAAGCTCTTTACCTTGGCGTGCCTTGGTAATTGCTGCGGCAATTAATACATTTGCATGGCTGGTTTTTTTAATAATACTTTTTAGCAACTTCAGATTCTGGCTGCAATCAATAGGAATTTGAGTATTTGGCATAGCCAAGACAGAAGTGATTCCGCCTTTTAAGGCTGCCAGTGTGCCTGAAGCAATCGTCTCTTTATCTTCTCTGCCGGGTTCACGTAAATGTACATGCATATCTATAATTCCCGGCATAACTATTCTTTTAGTGGCATCTATTGTTTTATCAACACTTGCCTTGATATCTTTGCCAACCAGAGATATCTTATTAGCATCTATCAAGATATCTAGAATATCATCTATCTTATTTGCCGGATCAACTACATGGCCATTTTTGATTAATAGTTTCATCGTGATGCTTTTCTTTTCTCTTTGCCCTACAGAATTTGCACCCTGAAATTTCAAATAAATTTCGGGTACTTTAGTCCTTTGAAATTCTTTGAATTTCGAAGGAAAAAATTCTGCAGGACTAGTGCTATGAAATCGCTAGCGCGATTTCGTAGCGCCTTGTGATACCAAAAACAACACTGCCATCCTTACTGCAATACCATTGGTAACCTGCTCTAATATGACGGAATTAGGGCCATCTGCAACTTCACTAGATATCTCAGTGCCTCGATTTAATGGTCCTGGATGCATGAGGAGAATATTCTTTTTTGCCCGCTTTAGCCTTTCACTCGTTATGCCAAAATTCCTAAAATATTCTATTTGTTTAGGAAAGGCACCTTCTTCGTCACGTTCAAACTGCATACGCAAGACATTCACTGCATCTGCTTTTTTCAAGGCATCATCTATATCGTGGGTTACGCGCACTCCTATCTGTTCTATAGCAGGTGGAATAAGCATCCTGGGAGCGCAAACTGTTACCTTAGCGCCTAATTTGGTTAGACCCCAGATATTTGAACGTGCTACGCGCGAATGAGCAATATCTCCGACAATACTTACATTTAATCCTTCGATTCTGCCAAATTTTTCCTGCAAGGTATAAATGTCTAGCAGCGCCTGCGTCGGATGCTCATGCCGACCATCACCAGCATTAACCACGCTGATATCTACATGCTTCGCCAATAACATCGCTGCGCCTGAACAAGAATGTCTTATGATAATAATGTCTGCGTTTAAGGCCTGGATATTCTTTCCTGTGTCAATCAAGGTCTCGCCTTTTTTGATGCTAGAGGTCTCAATATCTATATTGATTACATCTGCAGATAACCTTTTGGCAGCTACTTCGAAAGACACCCTTGTCCTGGTAGAGGGCTCGTAAAACAAATTTACTACTGTCTTTCCCCGCAGTGCAGGCACCTTTTTAATAGCCCGGGTGGAAACCTCTTTAAACGACTCCACAGTAGTTAAAATAAATTTGATTTCTTCTGGGCTTAAATCTTCCAGGCCTAGTAAATCTTTTCTTGTCCAGGTCATTATCTAGCCTGCCTTTTTCTCTACAACCACTACTTCATCTTTAGCGTCAATCTCTTCCAGACGCACTTCCACTATTTCCTGCAAGGAGGTCGGGATATTCTTACCAACATAATCTGCCCGGATGGGCAATTCCCTGTGGCCACGGTCAATAAGCACAGCCAGTCCTATGACCTTGGGCCTGCCAAAGTCTATCAGCTCATCCATGGCTGCCCTTATGGTTCTGCCTGAAAACAAAACATCATCAACCAAAATGACCTTTTTATCTTCCAGGCCAAAATCGATTTGAGTCTTTCTGACAATCGGGCTAGGCCCAACTAGCGTCAAATCATCTCGATAAAGCGTAATATCCAATATCCCGAATGGCAATTTCACGCCAATAATCTTTTCAATTTCAGAGTTGATTCTTTCAGCCACATAAACACCCCGCGTACGTATGCCTATAAGACATAGATTATCCTTGCATTGGCTATTCTTCTCTATAATCTCGTGTGCCAGGCGCTTTAATATGCGCTGCATCGAATCCTTATCCAGTATCTTGGCCTTGACCTTAAGCTCACTCATCATAAAATCCTCTCCTTGGAAGGCATAAAAAATCCCTTGACCTTCCTGTGTCAGAACACGTTAGACACACAAAGACTGCCAAGGGTACATTTGTTCCTTTCTAGGTTCATTTTCCATCTTCCTTGCTGGCCTCTCTGGGCCAACTTAAAGGTTAAGTTTTCTTACTATATCACCCCCTTAGGCCATTGTCAAGCAAAAATGCATTGACGGATTGGCCAGACTATTATAAGATATTTTCTAGAAATGACTAAAAAATACATTTTTCTATCTACAATAATCTCCCTAATCCTATTACTTTGCAGTAGCCTGCATTGCTCGGCCCAGAGCGCTACCCCTGAAAGCACAGAAGAAGATAAACTTATAGAAGAAGAAACAACTCGCGAATTAAAAGAAGTAGTCATTAAGCCTCCGCCTATAGAAAAAATATGGTCAGCCAAACTAGGGGGCTGGTTTAACTCCATATTCAGAGATTACACTGATACTGATAATAATGCTGCTGACAAAGACCTTGTTTCCTGGAATTGGTATCAAGACCTGCGCCTCTGGTCAAGAATCAACTATCGTAAAGACTACTCTCTGTATCTGCGTCTAAAACACAGCTATACACGTCGGGATACAAGCGCGCGTTCAACCAGTTACTCCAGCGATTATGATGGGCCGCATCTGGATATGGCCTATATCAATATCTCGAAAAAAGACTGGAGCATTCCTTTAGACTTAACCCTTGGCCGGCAATATCTATTTGTTGGAAGGGGCATAGCATATAGCAACGTACATTATGGTATAAAATATAAAACCGACATCAAAAATATCTTGTATCTTAAAACATTCACATCTATCTCGGGTGAAAATGAATACAACATCGACCAAAGTGTGCCTAATTATAATAAGACCAACGATCGCATCTTCGCCGGCCTAGAGCTTGCCTATTCTGGTATTAAAAATAATATCGCCTATGGCTTCTTGCTCATCCAGAAAGACAAGAATGCACGCTTTCCGCCCGAAACACCCAGCCAAAGCTACAGGTACAACAGTGAATATTACGGCCTTGGCCTGCAGAGCAATAACCCCAAGAGTAAATTAGCTTACTGGCTAGAGGTAATCAAAGAAGAAGGTTCGAGCTACACAGATACTGCCTCTGTAGACCTAGAAGAAAAACGCATTGATGCCTGGCTGGCTAACTGCGGCCTTAATTACACATTAAAAATGCCTCTTAAGCCCCGCATTGAACTAGAATATGCTTATGCCTCAGGAGATAAAGATCGCTCAAGCGTAACCGATACACGCTCTGGCGGTAATCTTTATGGGAATGATACAAACTTCTCATATTTTGGCAGTTTCTTTTCTGGCTATGCCCTTGCGCCGCGCCTGTCAAATATGCATATATACAAACTAGACTGCACATTTGCGCCTTTCGAAAAGCTTAAGTTTGGCAAGGAGATTGTCTGCGGTCTAAAATACTTCAGATATCGCAAAGACAAAAAGGCAGGCGGCATATATGATACGGATGCTACAGTAAGCAATCTAGACATTGGGCAAGAAGCAGATTTCTACTTCTATTGGAAACTGAGAAAAAACATTTTCTGGTCAAACCGCTATGGGATCTTCTTTCCTGGCGATGCCTACCCTACCACAACAAATAACAACACTAAATACTTCTACAGCCGCTTCAGAATAACATTCTAATTATCCAATCTTTTTTATTTATATAACTTATTACAATATAACGCGTTACAATAGTAATAAAAATGGCACTCTGAGGCTTTCTATGGTATACTTTAATTGACAATTAAAGGTTAGCAGCACGAAACGGCAAACACTCCGTAAGGGGTAGGCGCAAAGCTGAGGGTCCTAAAAGACTTTAGGATAGTCTGGCTACCGAATGCATAATAGAAACCTATTCTCAAACGGAGAATAGGTTTTTTATTTAAAAGAGGTGCTAAGATGAAAAAATATATCCTTTATCTATTAATGGTCGGCGTTGGTTGTCTGTTTACAAGCGCAGCCTATGCAGATTGGTTTGATAGCGTTGAAAACTATGAGGCCAGCGGTGGTACCTCAGAATTTTCTAGAGAGATTCTACGCGAACAGATGAAGCAAGAACGCCAAGAAGCATGGCGTCAAGAAATATTGGAAGAGGTAAGTGACAGGGTATCATACTCTTCTTTCGAAAACACAGAAGGCATTGACGATATAGGAGAGTTCACCACTCTTGGTAACACTTCCACTACAACAAATGTTGCTCCTCCTGAAGACAGAACAGAGACAGAGGAGAGTACAACAGAAGAGACAGAAGAAGACAACGAGGATGCTGATGAGAAGAACATTGGCTCATTAGAATTCGTTGCAGCTGAAGAGGTACAAGAAGAAGAGCAAGAAGAAGAGGAAGAGCAAGAAGAAGACGTATCAGATCCAGATGCGATCTTCTCAGGTGTAATTAATGAAATAGGTGATGATGCAATTACTGGTCCAGCTACGAATCCAGATGATGACGAGGAATTGGACGATGCGACTGAACGCTTAGTCCGCTAATCTAGTTAGTTAAAAACCACAGGCAAAAACATACCTGTGGTTTTTTATTTATATGCCTGTATGTCTTAATTTGATGGCCTAAAGATTACAACAAACTCTCCCCTTGGCCTGACTTCACTAAAATGCCTCAAGCTTGTGCTTATCTTCTCGCGTCTTACTTCTTCGAATTTCTTGGTTAACTCTCTAGCCAAAACAATATCTGCATCACCCAGGCAATCGAGTAAATCTTTGAGTAACTTAATGATGCGGTGAGGCGCTTCATAGATTATAATCGTTGCCTCTACCTTAGCCAAATTCTCAATTTGACCTCTGCGGCGGCCGGACTTTGAAGATAGAAATCCGGCAAAAAAGAATTTATCTGTCGGCATTCCGGAAATGCTTAAGGCTGCAAGAAATGCACTCACACCAGGTATGGCCTCAAGTGGCAATCCTGCGTCTATCACCTTTTTTATGATCAACCAGCCAGGGTCATTTACACCCGGGGTGCCACTATCAGTTACTAAGGCAATACAGCTTCCTGCCTTTAACTTTTTTAGAATCTCCTCGCTACTTTTTTGCTTATTATAACTGTGGTAGCTTATAAGCGGCTTTTTAATATTGTAATGCGCAAGAAGTTTATTCGTATGACGCGTATCTTCGCAGGCTATAAAATCTGCTTTACTTAAAATATCTACTGCGCGCAAGGTTATATCTTTGAGATTTCCAATTGGGGTAGAAACAACGTATAGCATGTTTACTCAACAGTAACGCTTTTTGCCAGATTTCTCGGTTGGTCGACATCACAGCCGCGGCGGACTGCAATGTGGTAGGCTAATAACTGTAAAGGCAGTGCCACTAAAAGCGGAGACAAAAATTCATTTACTTTGGGGATATAAATAATCTCTTTTGCAAAATCTTTAATCTCACGATTTTGATCGCTGGCAATAATGATTATCCTGCCACGCCGCGAACGTATTTCCTGAATATTGGAAATCATCTTTTCATAGATGCGTGAATCAACTGCAATACAGACTACGGCGCGGTACTCATCGATTAAGGCAATGGGGCCGTGTTTCATCTCTCCTGCGGCATAGCCTTCAGCAGGGATATAAGAAATCTCTTTTAATTTCAGGGCCCCTTCTAGCGCTGAAGGATAATTTGTGTTTCTTCCCAAAAACAGAAATGAACCAAAATGAGAATGTCTGCGAGCGATACTTTTAATATGCCTATCTGCCCTTAAGACTTCTTCTTGTTGAGTTGGTATATTACGAAGGTCATTAATAAGCCCTTTTATCTTCGCAGCTGGCATAGACTCTTTAATTTTTGCTAAATAGATTCCCAGTAAATAGAGAGAGAAAACCTGAGCCGTGTAGGCCTTAGTTGAGGCCACGCCAATCTCAGGCCCTGCCAAGGTATAGATTGTAGAATCTGCGTCTCTGGTTAAGGAAGAACCTACAACATTGCATATTGCTAATACCTTAGCGCCTTTATCTTTTGCAAGTCTTACCGCAGCTAGCGTATCTGCAGTCTCGCCTGACTGACTTATAGCGATAATCAAGCTGTTTTTATCCAAGACTGTATCCCGATAACGAAATTCGCTTGATAGATCTACGCTTAGCGGTATCTTTGCTAGCTTCTCAAATATGTATTTACCAACCAGGCCAGCATGATAAGCAGTACCACAGGCAACTATTGTAATTGAGTTAATATTTTTGAGGTGTTCATCTTCTAATTTCATTTCCTGGAAATGAACTTCACCCTTTTCATTTATGCGGTTAGTTATAATCTGAGTTGAAACCTGAGGCTGTTCGTAAATCTCCTTAAGCATAAAATGGGCAAAGCCTGAACGCTGGGCATCCTTTATGTCCCACTTAATAATATTAACTGGCTTTACCTTTTCTTTGCCTTTTAAATCCGTAACCTTAATATCGTCTTTGGTAATAACGGCCATCTCATTATCATCCAGATACATTACCTCTCTTGTGTATTTAAGTAAAGGCTGGACATCAGAGGCAACAAAATTACAGGACCTTCCTTTACCGATCACCAGTGGTGAATTTAGGCGTGCTACAACAAGCATATCTGGATTGTCAGAATTAATTATTGCCAAGGCATAAGAGCCCCTTAGACGCGCAAGGGCTAATCTTACTGCCTGTACAAAATCCTTACACTCCTTCAGGTTCTCTTCAATAAGATGGGAGATGACCTCTGTGTCAGTTTCTGAAGTAAACTTATGCTTCTTCTTCAATAACTCACTTTTAATTTGAGCGTAGTTTTCTATAATGCCATTATGCACCAAGGAAATCCTTCTTGAGCCATCAGAATGGGGGTGGGCATTGACATTGCTGGGTGCGCCATGAGTTGCCCAGCGAGTATGGGCAATACCTAAGGTTGCGCGAGAGGCGCGCCTGCCTTTAAGTAAGTGCTCTAAATCTCTGATCTTACCGCGTCTTTTTTTGATAACAATCTTGGAATTGCTTAAGAGGGCAATACCAGCTGAATCATAGCCGCGATATTCAAGGCGCTTTAAGCTGGCCAATAGAATCGGCTGCGCTTCTTTGTCTCCGATATATCCAACTATCCCACACATGGAACACCTTAATTTTGCTCGCCTATGGCGAGCACTTTAGTGGCATCCACCAAAGGTGGCCTGAATACCTCTAGCGAAATCCGCCTTAAGTGGACTTAACGCTTTTAATAAAAAGCGACCCCAACCGGATTTGAACCGGTGTCGAGAGCTTGAAAAGCTCTTGTCCTGACCAGGCTAGACGATGGGGTCGAGTAAGTTAATTTTTAGCTTTGCGCTTTTGTTTATTCTTCCTGCTTAACTACGTGTGCCATGCAGGCGACTTTATCCTTAGCGCCTAACTTGATTAAACGCACGCCTTGAGCAGAGCGTCCGGTGCTGCGGATATCCTTTACTGCACAGCGCACAATCATGGCGTTCTGTGTAATTGCCATGATCTCATCTTTATCGCGCACTGATAACAAATTAACAGCAGGCCCGTTTTTACTTGTTACCCTTATATTAATAATTCCCTTGCCGCCCCTTGATTGTAAACGGTACTCTGAAGCCTGAGTCCTTTTTGCAAATCCGCGCTCGGTCACCGTAAGAAAAGTACACTCC
Organism: Candidatus Omnitrophota bacterium; assembly: GCA_018830005.1. NCBI lineage: Bacteria > Pseudomonadati > Candidatus Omnitrophota > Candidatus Omnitrophota bacterium. Next base: position 42,085 of record JAHJTE010000001.1, on the reverse strand, counting down.
TTAGCAGGAATCTCCATGGCAATAACCAAATCCTTTTTGGCAAGCGAAATCCCTTTTACTCCTTTGGCAGCCCTTCCCATTTCCCGCACCTGCTTTTCCACAAATCTTATAGCCTTACCTTGAGCCGTGGCCAAAAGAATCTCACTGTTACCATCAGTCATCTTTACGCTAATCAAGCTGTCGCCTTTTTCCAAACTCAAACCAATAATGCCGCCCTTGCGTGGGTTGCTAAAGGCGTCTAGTCTTGTCTTTTTAATCAGGCCATTCTTGGTAGCCATAACCAGAAAGGCATCCTCATGAAACTCTTTCACTGGTATGCAAGCGCTGATATTTTCTCCGCTGCCAAGCTGCAGAAGATTCACAATTGCCTTGCCCTTTGAGGCGCGGCCTGCCTGAGGGATCTCATGAACCCTTAACCACAATACCCTTCCTGTATCCGTGAAAAATAGAATATACTCATGCGTAGAGGCAATAAAAAGATGCTCTATGAGATCCTCATCCTTCATCTCGGCCCCTGTAACTCCTTTTCCTCCCCGGTGGTGTTTGCGATAGGCTGACACCGGCAATCTCTTGATGTAACCAGTATGACTTATAGTGATCACCACATCTTCTTCAGCTATCAGATCTTCTATCTCTAGTTCCTGAACTTCACCCACTATATCTGTACGGCGCTCATCCGCATATTTTTTCTTTAAAGCATCCAGCTCTTCTTTAATGATCATCTCTATCTTTTTTTCCGAAGCAAGGATTGAACGCAACAGTTCTATGCGCTTAATCAACTCTAAATATTCATTTTCCAGCTTGCTTCTTTCTAGGGCCGTGAGCCGCTGCAATTGCATTTCTAAAATCGCCTGTGCCTGCACATCTGATAGTTTAAAGTTCTTCATTAATGCTGCCTTGGCATCAGGCACGCTCTTTGATTGCTTTATGGTTTTGATAACCCTGTCTAAAAACTTCAGGGCAATCTTTAAACCTTCTAAAATATGCGCTCTCTTTAATGCCTTATCCAGCTCAAATTGTGTACGTCTTTTAATTATTTCTTTTCTGTGAACAATAAAATAATGCAGGATACTCTTAAGGTTTAATATACGCGGTCGGCTGTCTACCAAGGCAAGCAAGATAATGCCGAAAGTAGTCTCTAAATCTGTGTGCTTAAATAATTGATTGAGTATGACCTTAGATTCAGCATCACGTTTTAAATCTATAACAATGCGCATTCCATCTTTATCAGATTCATCGCGAATATCACTTATCCCCTCGACCTTTTTGTCTGTTACCAATGAAGCCACAGAAGCGATAAGGTTGGATTTATTCACCTGGTAAGGAAGCTCAGTCACAACAATCGCCTCTTTAGAGCCTTTGGATTTTTCAATCTGAGCTCGGGCGCGGACCGTAAGTTTACCCCTGCCTTTAGAATAGGCGTCCTTTATGCTGTTCCTACCGCAGATTATTCCGCCTGTTGGAAAATCTGGCCCTTTAATAATCTTCATCAATGCCTTGAGTTCACAGTCGGGTTTATCAATTAAATAACTTAAACCGTCAATAACTTCACCTAAGTTATGTGGCGGGATGTTAGTTGCCATGCCTACGGCTATGCCGCTTGAACCATTAATTAATAGGTTAGGAATAGCTGCAGGTAATAATATTGGCTCCTGCAAAGAAGCATCAAAATTAGGAGCAAAATTTACTGTATCCTTTTCGATGTCTGCTAGCATCTCGAAGGAAATGGAAGCCATACGTGCCTCAGTATTATGACTTATAAATCCATTTGATACGAATGAGTGGCAGGGACTATCTACTTTTATTGAATAGACCCTGTTTACCCCGCTTTCTTTAACCGAGGTAATTTTATCAAAAATGTATTTGTTCCCTCTCAATGTTGCGTACAGCTGCATATCTTCCTTATCAAGCACTTCTTTGAGCTTCTTCCAATGTCGCTCTATTTTCGTATACCTATCGATGTTGTGTTTAATCAAAAATTCCCCGTGGCCTCTATACTTGGCCTTGTATTTATTGCTTGTGCGGATGTAATTAGACAAATAGGGGATAAAGTCCATCTTAGACATAACCCAGCTATTGCTATTGCGGCCAGAGATCTCTTGTAGTTTCTTGCGCTTTCTGCGCGATATAAAACCTATATTATTTTTAAATAGATTGAGGTTGTCGTGGCTTCTAATAAAAAGCTTAAACACATTGCGTGACCTCTGCAACCTATATGAAGAATCGATCCCAAATCTCAATAATAAAATTTGGAGTTCTTGCATAAGTTTTTTGCTAGCGGAAATAAAAGTTACTTCTAGATTGCTCAAAGAAGATGATATGCAAACGCTACCATCTCCTTCTGCATAACCACGAACAAAAGAAGCGACTGAATCTTTCTTGGACTGAAAAATGATATCCGGAACTCTCCTATCTTTAGCTCTACCTGGTGTTAGGCCGAGATTTTTCAAAAATTCTATTACTTGCTTAGAGTGAATTTCTAAAGACATGTATTGTTTTTTGGTGTAACCTTGTGGTTTTCGCACAAATTCGTGAAGCTTACAATCAGGGAATACTCTTTTAAAGCTGCTTTTAAATTGCTCAATAAATAGCTCATCGTTATTACAAAATCCGATATGCTCCTTACCAATATTACCCTCAGCAACTATCGCCCCCAAAATCAAAGCAAAATCCCTATTCATAAATCGTGGAAGCTTATGAATCTTGCATCTTTTGTTGACCTTTGGGTAAAAAGGCTTTAAAGATGTCTCTTTTTTAGGAAAGAGCGCATCACTCCTACTTATTACTGCATAGTCACCTTCTTGCAACTCTTTCAGCAATCTCCACTTAAAACACGCTCTTCTTTCTTTGCTTTGCCAGACAAGAATAGGATGATTATAGCTGCCGCATAGGCTAAAACCTCTGTGGGTTTGTATTCTTATTGTTGGATGCTCACCAGAATCAAACCATTTTGAAACATGATTTATCTTATTATTTGCTGAAAGTGCATAAAAAGAAACTTCTGAATGATGGGGAATCTTCTCTATCCTCTGCAACCCTTTATCTGTGACAATTAATGTGTCACCACTAATGCAATATCGCATCGCCGCTGGAGCATCGCCGTCAACCGAACCAAAATTCCCCTGGCCATCTATCAAAGGATAGCGCAGAGAAAAATCCTGCACCATTCTTACTAGGGCGTCATATACTGCCGTATCTCCGTGAGGATGATATTTTCCCAAGCAATCCCCAACGATTCTGGCTGATTTTTTAAAGGGTTGGTTGTGCCTAAGATTCAGCTCATGCATCGTATATAGAATGCGTCGATGTACGGGCTTTAGGCCATCGCGCACATCAGGCAGGGCCCTGCCAACAATCACGCTCATTGCGTAGGAAATGTAGGAATCCTTCATTTCCTCTTCAATATAAACCGGAACTACCTTTTCACCCTTTGTATACATTTACTCCTCGCTTAAATATCCAGGTTTTTCACTGCATGCGCGTTCTGTTCAATAAATTCCCTGCGCGGCTGTACAGCATCTCCCATGAGTATGGTAAATATCTTATCTGCCTCAACAGCATCCTCAAGCTTAACCTGAAGTAGGGTGCGCTTTTCCGGATCCATAGTTGTCTCCCACAATTGATGCGGGTTCATCTCTCCTAATCCTTTATAGCGCTGGATATGCATGCCCTTTTTGGCCTGCTGCTTAACGAAATTTAAGACCTCTTTTAAGTTAAAAAATTCAAACCTTTCTTTCTTATTGTCTATACTATATACGGGCTTGATTTTTTGTTTCGCCTCTTTCTGAGGCTGGTAACTATAAGTGTCAATTTCAATACCTAGTTTTTCAATTTTTATAATAATTTCGTTAATTTCTTGTGTTTCATATAGTTCCAACAAATCCTCGTCAAGATTCTCAAAACTTTTATTAAGTTTTTCTAATTCTTCTTCCGAATAGACAAAATGATGTTTACCATCCACTTTTATCCTATAAATAGGTAGTTTTTTGGTCTTCTTATGCCTAATTTGTAGCAAATCTTCTAAACTCACTCCCCTTTTCCTCAAAAAAGACCCTAATTGCTCCATTTCAGACAACAGGTCCAAAAGCTCTTTGAACTGTTTGTCAGTATAGGTTTTCTTTTGCTTTGTGTTGACCAGAGTATAATCTTCCCTGCCTAAGTCCAACAATAAGTCTTTAATTTCTTGCTCTGTCTGAATGTATTCCTCCCGTTGCCCGCGCTTAATCTTATAAAGTGGAGGCTGGGCAATATAAATATGACCGCTTTCGACCAGCTTAGGTATTTGCCGGAAGAGCAAGGTTAACAACAAGGTGCGTATGTGGGAGCCGTCAACATCGCTGTCAGCCATAAGCACAATCTTATCATATCTGAGTTTTTCAATATTAAACTCTTCGCCCACACCAGTGCCTAAAGCTGTAATAATTGTCCTTACCTCTTCGTTGCCCAAAATCTTATCCATCCTGGCTTTTTCAGCGTTTAGAATCTTTCCTTTTATCGGCAGAATTGCCTGAAATCGTCTATCTCTGCCTTGCTTGGCACTATTATGGACAAATATACCGCAAGATAAAGCAAAGTTATGCGTATGAGGAACCTCTAAATCGTAAACATCAATTTTTTCTCTTAAGGCTTCGACTCTCTTTATTCTATGATTGGAAGTGCTCACGGTCACGGCTTCACGCGTTCCCCTAAAAGGCATTAGGCTCATGTCTGCCTGCAAATTTCTAGCCTCAACATATGATCCATCCCTTAACATAAACTTGTGGTCAGGGGTACATATCACTTCTTCCTTGGTATCCAGGGTTACCTTTATAGCTTTTACATTTCTTTGCGTTACTCGCGGAAACAATATCTGCTCAATGCCTATTATTCCGTTTTCCTTGATTGTATAGCAATAATTTTTCTTTCCTCGGGCCCATTCTTTGACTAACTCTCTAAAGCTTAAATGCCTGCCATCAACAAGGGCAACTCTTGTATCCCCTGAAAAGCAGCCACCGGCGCTATCTCCCTCCACAATATAAAGTTCGCATAGTTTTGGATCACGCTCAGAGCAATCAGCAAGTTTTCCTGGCAACGAGCCACTCTCTAGGGCGCCTTTTCTTCTAGTCAGCTCCCTTGCCTTTCTGGCAGCCTCACGCGCCCTGGAAGCTGTTATGACCTTGTCCACGATCTTATTGGCTATAGGCGGATGTTCCTCAAAATATGTGCTCAGGCTGTCAAAGACATTGGAAGCAACCAAGCCATCCATTTCAGAATTACCTAATTTTGTCTTTGTCTGGCCTTCAAATTGGGGATTGGGCAACTTTACACTGATAACACCCGTTAGTCCTTCTCGGGTATCGTCGCCGCTCATTGAGGCTGAATCATTCTTAAGCAGTTTTTTGTTTTTTGCGTATTGATTTATTGCCCGCGTAAGCGCTGATTTAAACCCACTTAAATGTGTGCCGCCCTCTATGGTATTAATGTTGTTGGCAAAAGAAAATATATTCTCAGTATAGCCATCATTATATTGCAGGGCGACCTCGAGGCTCACTCCATCTTTTTCTTTCTCAAAATAAATTATTTTTTTATGCAAAACGTTTTTATTCTTACACAGATACTCGACAAAGGAAACAATGCCGCCACTAAATTTAAACACCGCCTCTTTATCAGAGCGCTCATCCTTTAGGATGATTTCTAGGCCTTTATTCAAAAAGGCCAATTCTCTCAAGCGCTGGGATAAAATGTCATAGGAAAAATTAATGGATTTAAATATTGATCTATCTGGTTTGAATGTGACCTTTGTGCCTGTGGTCTTGATCTTTCCTGCCTTTGTCAATTTAGAGGCGGTTTTGCCACGCAGATATCTCTGGTGATAAATTTGTCCGTCCCTTTTTATTTCAACTTCAAGCCGCTCTGCAAGGGCATTAACAACGCTTACGCCAACCCCATGTAAACCACCTGCTACCTTATAAACACGATGGTCGAACTTACCACCAGCATGTAAAGTGGTCAATACTACCTCTACGGCTGGCTTTTTCTCCGTCTTATGTATATCAACGGGTATGCCTCTGCCGTTATCTGTAACGCTAACGCTGTTATCTCCATGTACAACAACAGTAATCTTGGTGCAAAAACCCGCCAAGGCCTCATCGATAGAATTATCTACTACCTCATATACCAAATGGTGCAAGCCCCGAGTCGATGTATCACCGATATACATTGCCGGCCTGAGCCTGACCGCCTCTACGCCTTCCAGCACCTGAATTGTTGTCGCATCATATACTCTTTCTTTTGCCATGTTTTTTCCGGTTTTGTGGCAGCCTAAAATATTTTACCAATACGTAGCTTGACTGCCTGTATTTTTTGCACGCTTATCTTATTAAGCTTCTGTAAAATCTGCCCTTTTTTTAAACGTAACATATACATCCATGCTGAACTCTCAACATTTATTATTAAGGTGCCCTCTTTTAAATCTACAGGAGAACAATGTCTCGAAAACAAGACCCCCACTATTTTAGGCCACTGGGCATAAATCTCGCCGCCTTTTTTCTCTCGCTTTTCTTCTAATTTACCAATTACCTTCTCTATAGAATCGGATAACGTCTTCATATTTATGTCTTTAGATTCTCATCGGCAACACAACGTATAGATAGTCCCCTTCTTTTAAAAGCGCTGGTTTTTCTGGATCGCTAAATTCTAAGCAAACCTCTGGTACCCTTAAATTCTTTAATACCTCAACAAGATAATAGGGGTTAAATCCTATTACCATCTCTTTACCCTGGTATTGCATCGGGATTTCTTCCCGAGACTCTCCTACATCAGGGGTGGATTTAGAGATTACCATCTTATCTTTGAACAATTCCAGCCTAACTGTCTGATAATCGGTTGTGGTCAAGAGACTAGCCCGCCTCAGGGCAGATAAGAACACTAGACGCTCTAGGCGAGCATTATAGGGATTATCAACTGGTATAACCTGTTTATAATTAGGAAATCCTCCCTCAATTAAACGCGAAACAATCGAGGTGTTTCCAATTTCAAAAAGGGCCTGGTTTTCGGTTAGTACAAAATTTACATCTTCTTCGCTCTGGCGTAGCGCGCGCATTAACTCCTGGATTGCTTTTGTTGGAACAATGAAATGTTCGTTTTTGCCGGGCCCTTTAGAAATTATATCTTTAGAAATAAGGGCTAATCTTCTTCCGTCCGTAGCTACCAATGTTAAATTCTGCCCGTTTGTTTCAAATAGAATTCCATTTAAAACATAACGGGTTTCATCATGAGAAACAGCAAATGAAGTCAATTCCAACATTGAAAGTAGTGTTGCTTGATTGAATTTTAAAACATCTTTATTTTTAAAATCCGGCAGTTTGGGAAACTCTTCTTTGGGCAAGCCCATAAGTTTAAAGAAGCAATCATTGCTTTCGATGTGGATTGAGTTGTTTTTCTTGACAACAATGCGGATATCGCCCTCTGGTAGTTCTTTAATAATCTCAAAAAACCTTTTAGCAGGTATGGTTATTGCTCCGGGTTCATTTACTGTTGTTTGAATTTGCGTTGTTATCCCTATGTCTAAATCTGTAGCAGTTAACTTCATCTTAGAACCTACAGCTTCTACAAGAACATTGGATAGAATAGGCAGATTGCTTCTTGGATTTATGACATTAGTTACTTTTGATATCGTTTCTAAAAAGATTTCTTTGTTTACACAGATTTTCATTAACAACCTCTTGTAGTTATTATATAAGTATTAAAAATAGTAGTAGTAGTAAGTAAGGCTGATTCAACGGGTCTTTTTACCATAACATCAATTATATCAAACCCTTGTTGTTTATAAAACATCTAGATATGTTATTCTTAACGTGTTCATAACTTGGTGGTTATTGTTTAATATTTTTTAAGATACTACTTACAAAATTACTTACCTGTTTATTGTTGTTAATTTCTTTTTTTATCTTCTTGCAGGCATAGAGTACTGTAGTGTGGTTTTTTCCTCCAAAGGCCTCGCCGATTTCCGGCAAAGATTGAGTCGTTAACTCTCTTGCAAGATACATGGCAATCTGTCGAGGTAAAATAATATTTTTAGTGCGGCGTTTCGAGCGCACCTCATTAACCGTTACATTAAACATGCCGGCTACCTCTTTCTGTATGCGCTCGATTGTAATGATTTTGGCAGACTCGGTTAACATGTCTCGTAATACGTCTTGAGCTAGATTCAAGGATATTGTTTTTTCCTCAAGCAGCGAATAGGCAATGACACGGATCAGGGCCCCTTCTAATTCCCGAATATTGGTCTTTATTAAATCAGCGATAAAATAGACGACATCTTCCGGAACCTGCACTGGTTCATGTTCGATTTTTTTCTTTAGAATAGCAATGCGCGTTTCAAAATTTGGCGGTTGAATATCCGTAATCAATCCCCATTGGAATCGGGAGATAAGTCTTTCTTCCAGGTTGGCTATTTCTCGTGGCGGCCTATCCGAGGAGAGAACGATCTGTTTATGGTGATCATATAATTCATTAAAGGTATGAAAAAACTCTTCTTGTGTAGATTCTTTACCAGCGATGAATTGGATATCATCTATTAACAACACATCAACATTGCGGTATTTAGTACGAAATTGTGACGTGGAACGATGCTGAATAGCGCCGATGAGTTCATTGGTGAATTTTTCGCTAGGGATATAGGTGATCTTTGCGTCATTGCGCTTTTTTAGAATGAAATGGGCAATGGCCTGCATAAGATGGGTCTTGCCTAGGCCCACCCCTCCATATATAAAAAACGGATTATAGGCCTTGGCAGGAGATTCAGCCACCGCAAGGCTGGCTGCATGGGCAAACCTATTGGATGAGCCAATAACAAACTGATCAAAGGTAAAACGACTGTTCAGATTTAGGGTAGTTATTTGACGTGGTTGGACCCTCTGGGTAAAATCAGCAAGACGCGATTGCTCCCGGCTCTTGTAGATAAGCGCATTGACACGCACCTGTATATCGTGAGGAAAATCAGGGACTACTTCTTCCAAAGCGCTTTTAATCAATTTAAGATAATGCTGTATTACCCAATCCTTAAAGAACTCATCAGGCACTTCTAGGATGAATTTGTTCTCGAGCAACTTAGCTTGTATCGGCGCAAACCAGGTTTCTATGGCGGTTTGACCAACAACGTTTTCAATGTTTTTTAAGGCAGATGCCCAGACTTTATTACTGTCCATAGACAAGAGAAGTTTGATGCAAAACGTATATTATTAACAGAGATACGAAGAGTTTTACACAGTATCCACAGCTTATCAACAGGAAAGGCAATCTCAGGTTGTTATATTTTATCCTTCAAGATATGATAACAGGGAGTTATTATAACAGAGGAAACTATTTTTGCAAGAAAAATTTTTAATCAGGCAATTTTACTTGACTAAAAGAAGCGTTATGATATAATTACAAACCTATGAAAAAGCATCTTAAGACCCCAACGCTTATAAAAGGGAAAAGAAGGCACGGTTTTCGTCGGAGAATGAAATCTGTTGGAGGGAAAAAAATCTTAAAAAGACGGCGTGCCAAAGGCAGGCACCGTCTTAGTAAATAAAAATGAGCAAAATCTTAGTCTGGATTATAAAGCTTTACCAAAAAATCTCCCGCGTGCTCTCTCCTTTCCCTACCTGCCGTTTTTCGCCAAGCTGTTCAGAGTTTGCCACACATGCTTTAATAAAACATGGCGTGTTTCGTGGTCTGATCATGAGCTTTTGGCGCCTATTACGTTGCCAAGGGTTCTCCCGAGGCGGATTTGACCCTGTGAAGTGAGGCTATAATGGACTTGCAAAAAAGAACAGTTATTGCTGTAGTGTTATCTATTTTAATTATAATTGTCTATTCTTCTCTGTCATCAAAGTACTATCCTATTGAAAATAAAGAAGTTACAGATGATTTGGCCGGAGGTGTAGATTCAGTACCAGTAACCTCTGTTCCCAAATTTAAAGCATATCCTAAGCCAGAGTCGCCAGCACCACAGCAGATTCCTGCTCTTGAATATACCCCAATTTCCTTAGAAACAGAAGCTGTGATTTTCGGATTTTCTCCTTTTGGCGGCAATCTTGTTTCTATTAAATTTAAACAGTATGATTTTGATGTTCCTTCCAATGCGTTAGTTGCCACACAGGAATGGTCGGATTTGGAATTTTCCCATCGCAAGAGGCAAGACGCTATTATCTTTACTTATCAGGATGAACAAAAAGAAATCACTAAGGAGTATAAATTTTCAGAAGGTGGTTATTACCTTGAGTTTTATTTAACGATTCGTAACCTAACTCCTTATAACACAGATAGTTACTACACAATATTTTCTGAATTCTCGCCGTCAAAGTCTTCAATAGATGAGCGGTATAAAGATACCACAATCATGATTGATGAAGATAACATTTTGCGGCACAATAACTTACGTATTAGAAAAGGCACTAATAAAGAGTTCAAACAAGCGTTCAGGTGGGTAGGCTTGCGTGATAAGTATTTCGCATATATCCTCCATCCTACTTCTTCAGCATTTGAATCAATTGACATAGCCAAGACAACAGATGGCAATGACATAATTAAGGTGTATCGTAAGAATCAAGCTATTCAGCCTGGTGAAGAAGTTAAAGACGGGTTTTTGTACTACGCTGGGCCTCAGATTGACAAATTATTAGTTGCAAGTGGTGCAGATTTCGAAAAGATACGCAATTTTGGCAAGTTGGATGCAATAGTTAAGTTCTTATTAAGAGCATTATTATCTATACACAATGTAGTTAAGAGCTGGGGTCTTTCCATCATAATTTTGACAATATTAATTTATATTTGCCTTTACCCATTGACAATAAAGCAGATGCGCTCAATGAAGACAATGCAGGCCTTACAACCTGAAATGGAGGCATTGAAAAGCCAATATAAGGACAACCCGCAAAGACTTAATAAGGAAATAATGGAATTATACAAGGCACACAAGGCCAATCCACTAGGAGGATGCTTTCCTGTAATATTCCAGATTCCTGTGTTTTTCTCATTATTCCAGGCCTTATCTCGAGCCATTGAACTTAAAGGTGCGGGTTTTTTATGGATAAAAGACCTTTCAGCGCCTGATCGGTTTATCCCCGGAGGTTTAGGCGGAATGGATATTAATCTGCTGCCGATTTTGATGATGGTAGGAATGTTCTTCCAGCAGAAAATGTCCATGCGTAATGTCTCTGGCACGCAAAGTGAACAGCAAAAGATGATGCTCTGGGTCATGCCTATTGTATTTGGTTTTATATTTTATAATATGCCCTCTGGCTTGGTGTTGTATTGGTTCACTAACAGCTTATTAATGATGGCGAGTCAATGGAAAGCATTGAAATAGAAGACAAAACTCCCGAAGCAGCCATTAAGAAGGCCTTAAAAATACTCAAGGTCTCCCGCAAGGATGCTAAGATTCAGATCCTTTCTGAGGAGAAAAAGGGCCTTTTTGGCATGAAAGGCGGAAAGCCTGCGCGGGTACGGGTGACCATAGTTAAGAAATAAGAGTAATTTTACTTGACCCGATTTGATAACTTTGTTAATATAGATGTACAATGAGATAGACGTTTCATGTGAAAATGTTCCAGTGGAAACATTTTCATGTGAAACATATTTTGAATAGATTTTTTGATAAATGCTAACCCCTTGGTTTATAACGGGATTTTGTGAAGGAGAAGCTGCTTTTACATACAGTCGCCACGGAGATAGATTAAATCTGTATTTTGCAATTAAGTTAAATGAGGAAGACAAAGATTTAATCCTTCAGATCCAAGAATTCTTTGGCGTCGGTACAATTTACGATGTAAAAGCAACGCCCCCTAGAAAATACAGTGGGTTGACTAATCCAGCTGTTTATTATAGGGTTACAAGAGTTTCGGAACTAGAGAAGGTCGTCGAGCATTTTGATAATTTTCCTTTATTTGGTAAAAAGCTTAAGTCCTATAAGATTTGGAGACAAATGTTCGAGGTTAAGCAAAAATTCCGCCAGCCAGATAAAATGAAGTTGGCAGAGTTAGCTTTGTCTCTTTCTAAGCTGAGCAATAAGAATACCAAGTTAAGAAATAGGCAGCAGTGAACATATGGCAAAAGCCATTACAATTTGTAATCAAAAAGGCGGTACAGGCAAGACCACAACCGCAATCAATTTAGCCACTTACATGGCAACCGCTGGTAAAAAGGTGCTGTTAGTGGACATTGATCCTCAGGGTAATTCTACTAGCGGCATTGGTCTTGACAAGAGATCTCTGGACATTTCCATTTACCACTGCCTTATTGGAGACAAACATCTGCAAGAAGCCTCAAAAAAGACCGCTATATCTGGCTTAGATATAGTACCTGCCAATGTTGATTTAGTCGCCTTTGAAATCGAGCTAGCTAATGCTGAGAATAGAGAGCTTCGACTACGCGAGATAATTGCTCCCATAAGAGAAAGTTACGATTACATTATTATTGATGCCCCGCCGTCATTAGGTCTGCTTGCTCTTAATAGCCTCGTAGCCGCAGATACTGTTTTAATACCACTTCAGTGCGAGTATTATGCTCTTGAAGGTCTAACCCAGTTATTGCAAAGCATCCAATTGGTCAAAGAGAGAATAAACCCCAACCTGGGTATTGAAGGCATATTGTTAACTATGGCTGATTACCGCACTAATTTAACTCAAGAAGTGATACAAGAGGCGAGGGAGTATTTTAAGGATAAGGTGTTCCAGACAGTTATACCTAGGAATGTAAGACTTAGCGAGGCTCCTAGTTATGGCAAACCAATATTATTCCATGACAAGAATTCTCTTGGGGCCAAGATGTATGAATCATTGACAAAAGAGATTTTGGGTAATAATTTGATGTAACACTATGAAAATAAAGGAGTTATAGTAAATTAATGTATAATATTGGACATTTACGCATATATAGAGCGTAAGGAGAAATATCATGTCAACTAAAGCCTTGGGCAGAGGCCTTGCTGCCTTAATCCCAGAAAGACCCAAAAGCGCTGCCAAGCAATCATTGTCCATTGAGTATGTTGAAGTATACAAGATAAAATCTAATACATATCAGCCACGTGAGAATTTTGCTCAGGATAGATTAAACGATCTGTCTGCTTCCATAAAAGAGAAGGGGATTTTGCAACCACTTATTGTGCGCCTTACAAGCACAGGATATGAGTTGGTTGCAGGAGAAAGGCGTTTACGCGCAGCCAAAATACTAAAAATGACGCAAGTTCCTGTAATAATTAAAGATGTAGAAAATAAAGATTCATTGGTTTTGTCGATTATTGAAAATATTCAAAGGGAGAAATTAAATCCCATAGAAGAGGCGCATGCGTTTAAGCGCTTGATTAATGACTTTGGTTTTTCACAAGAAGTTGTGGCAAGCTCTGTAGGAAAAGATAGGGTTACTATTTCTAATACTTTAAGGTTGCTCAAATTGCCAAAAGAGATTCAAGATGAGGTTAGTAAAAACACAATATCAATGGGGCATGCCCGTGCTTTATTAGGATTAGCAGCTACAAAAGACCAGTTAAATTTTTTCGACAAAATAATTGCAAATTCTTTAAGCGTGCGGGAATTAGAAAGATTAATTCAGGAAAGTCCTAAACGCAAAAAGACATCTGCAAGGCGCAGCATGAAAGATGCGCATGTTCTTGCTGCGGAAGAAAACTTGCAGCAGAAAATAGGCACAAAAGTGCGAATTAATATATCAAAGAAAAATAAGGGCACGATTGTTATTGAGTTTTATAATCTGGATGATTTGGAGCGATTAACGGAGCTATTAAAGAGATGAACAAAGACAAAGAAACAAGAAACCAGGCAACCTTAGTTTTAATCAAGCCCGACGGGTTAAAAAAATCTTTAACCGGCAATATTCTTACTCGGCTTTCAGAGACAAAACTGGAAATCGTGGCCGCAAAGGTAGTCAGGGTTAGCAAAAAATTAGCACAGGAGCATTACAGCCACCTAAAAGATAAACCATTTTTCCCAGAGCTGATGAAGTATATTATGGGAGAGCTGCATGACAGAAGGAAGGTAATGGCGCTTGTATACTGGGGGACGGATGCGATTAAAAAAGTAAGACAGCTCGCCGGAACCACAAATCCAGAGGAGGCAGAGGCGACAACTATTCGTGGCTCTTATGGACGCATTACCACCGGCGGCGTATATGAAAACGTTGTTCATGTCTCAGCAAATGAGGCAGATGCCGAGAGGGAGATAAATTTGTGGTTTTCTGATGAAGAGATCATTGTTGATGTAGACAAAGGACGCTATAAATAAATTAGGGAGGGGGCGATAGAGATCCATGATTAGGGGAATGTCTGGTTTCGGACAATCAGAGGCAGAAAATAGTAAGCTTAAGGTAACTGTGCAGGTGCGCACACTCAATCATCGTTATCTTGATTATGCAATATATTTACCGGAATCATTACGCTGGCTAGAGGCCTACTTAAAGACAAAAATTAAAGGCAGGATAAAAAGAGGCAAGGTTACAGTTTCTTTTAATATTACCAATAAAGCTGCGATTAGCCCTAATATAAACCCGGATGTGATTTCTGCCTATACACGCCTTGCCCGGGAGCTTAAGAGGAGATTCGGCATCTCTGGCGATATTTCTTTTTCGCAAGCAATCAATCTGCCTAAGGTTCTCAAGGAGCCGCAGGGTATAGCTGCCAATGCAGGCACAGTGAAGAACCTTATTGCCTCAAGCTTAGGCATGGCAATAGAGGCTGTGGTGCAGATGCGCAGGAAGGAAGGAGTAGCAATATATAGAGACCTAAAAGAAAGGGCCGCATTTATCAAGAGCAAAATAAGCTTTATAGAAAGGGAGTTTCCTAAGATATTTCTGCGTGCCAAGAAGAGGTTGTCAAAGGAGGAGCTAGTTTCTTTTAAGAGAAGCGCTGATGTGAGCGAGGAGCTTGTGAGGTTGAAGTTTCATCTTGCTAATTTTTCTCGCACAGCTTGCCGTACGAATAATGAATCTATTGGTAAGGAGTTAGATTTTATCTCTCAGGAACTCCAGAGAGAGGTAAATACATTAGGGGCAAAGGTACCAGATAAGCTCGTCTCATATGCAGTAGTAAAGATTAAAAGCCAGTTAGAAAAGATTCGCGAGCAGCTACAGAATGTGGAATAAACCACGCACGGACGCAGATTCTACTTTAAGAGGCTGACATCTTAGGATCATCTGTGTAAATTAGGAGCAAGAGATGAAAAAAAGCAAAGGAAGGCTATTTATAGTATCCGGCCCTTCCGGATCAGGCAAGACCACGTTGTGTAAGATGCTAATGGCGCTTGATGACATGCGGCCACGATTGGCGCAATCTGTTTCTTTTACAACCAGGCCAATAAGATTAGGCGAGGTTGATGGCCGGGATTATTTTTTTGTTAGTGAGGATATTTTCGCTAGATATAAGAACAAGAAATGGATGCTTGAATGGAAAAATGTCTTAGGTTATAACTACGGGACCCAATTAAAATATGTTAAAGACACCATCAAGAAAGGAAAAGATATGCTTCTTTGCGTTGACGTAGGCGGTGCGCGTCAGTTAAAGAAAAGCAGATTTAAAAAAGGAGCAGTTACTATTTTTATCATGCCTCCTAATCTGAAGACATTGGAGGAGAGACTCAGGTTGCGTTCTACGGATAGCGAGCGCGCAATCTGCGCCCGCCTGAAACTGGCAAAACAGGAGATTAAATCAGTAAAGGAGTATAACTACATTATAATAAACAACGATATTGATTGGGCCATAGAAGAGTTAAAGTCAATAATTTTAGCAGAACATTGCAGGAGAGAGCATGCCCTACATTCCATTAGAAAAATTAATAGATAAGACAGACAATAGTTTATATAAGTTGGTGGTACTTGCCTCTAAGCGTGCCTTTGAAATTGCTGAAGGCGCTCCACCCCTTGTGGAAAAGACCAGTAGTTCAAAACCAGGTAGCATTGCCTTGGAAGAAATAGCTCAAGGCAAGGTCAGAATAAAACAGGCAAAGACAAAGAAGACTTAAAATGGCAAAGCAGAAAAAAAACGTAATCTTAGGCGTGACCGGAAGTATCGCAATCTATAAGGCCTGTGAATTAGTGCGAATACTTAAACAGTCTAATATAAATGTGATAGTCCTGATGACCAAGGAGGCTCAGGAATTAGTTCGGCCTTTAACCTTCAGGACTCTATCTGGCAAGCGTGTTTATACAGATTTATTTTCCAAAGAAAGTGAATGGGATGAGTATCACGTATCCTTGGCAGGAAAAGCCAATTTGATCGTGATTGCTCCGGCGACTGCAAATATTATTGCAAAACTGGCAGCAGGTATTTGCGATGATTTGTTGAGCTCAACTGTTATTGCGACTAAGGCAAAGATATTAATCGCTCCGGCAATGCACGAGGTGATGTTTAAACATCCAGTTACACAGGAGAACATCGCAAAGTTAAAAAAGATTGGTTATCAGTTTATCGGCCCCCTAAAAGGAAAACTGGCATCAGGGGATGTTGGCTGGGGTCGGCTTGTCGACGTAGCAGATATTGCCAAACGAATTAAGCAGCTTCTGTAATGATATTTTTGGCGACGTACCCAAGTGGCAAGGGGGAGGTCTGCAAAACCTTTATCCAGCGGTTCGAATCCGCTCGTCGCCTCCAAAATTACAATTAACATTGCCGAGATGTTGGAACTGGTAGACAATAGGGATTTAAAATCCCTTGTCCGTAAGGGCGTGAGGGTTCGACTCCCTCTCTCGGCATTACTTGTATGACGAGAAGTTGAAAAAAAGTATTAATATTAGGGCGGTTGGCGCAGCCTGGTTAGCGCGTCACGTTGACATCGTGAAGGTCACTGGTTCGAGTCCAGTACCGCCCATGGAATGTGACGACGTAAAATCTATCCCAAGCCGCAAGCTATATTATGAGTATTTGTGGTTGCATGATAAAACCAGACGTTAAAGGAGCAGGCGCTAAAATGAAAAAGATATGGGAGAGAATGGTTCCGCTTTCTAAGGCAGGCCGAAGTTTTGACATCAAATTTTGGCAGACACAAAGCGCAAGTGCACGTTTTACGGTTAGCTTTGATATGCTAAGGGATTTTTACAGATTAAAAGGAAAAAAAATAAATGCTCAAACCTTACGATTACAAAGAACTATTGAAGCTCTTAAACAGGCATAGGGTTAAGTATTTAATAGTAGGCGCCTACGCCGTTATACACTATACCGAACCACGCTACACTAAAGATTTAGACATTTGGATAAAACCTGAAATAAAGAATGCTAAAAAGACTTATGAGTCATTAGAAGAATTTGGAGCCCCTTTAAAGGATGTGGCGGTTGAGGATTTTACTAATAAAGATCTTGTTTATCAGATAGGCGTTGAACCCGTAAGGGTTGATATAATAATGGGCATTCCAGCAGTAAAGTTTGAGCATGCTTGGCGCAATAGAAAGATTGCTAACTTTGATGGCATTAAGGTCAATATTATCGGGATAGATGAGTTGCTAAAATCAAAGAAGAGATTAAAGCGGCACTCGGATATTGCCGATTTAGATAGTTTAAAGAGCAGCTTAAGACTGAAAAAAAAGAAATAAGATGAATTTAGAAACATTAAGACATTCTTGTTCGCATGTTTTAGCTCAGGCAGTAAAAGAGCTCTGGCCAGAGGTCAAGCTTGGCATCGGCCCTGCCATTGAAGATGGCTTTTATTATGATTTCGATAGAGAGGAGCCTTTTTGTGATGCAGATTTAGCTAAGATCGAAGCCAGGATGCAGCAGATTATCAAGCGCAATGAAAAATTCAAGCGTGAGGTTCTGTCCAAGGATGAGGCAATAAGATTATTCAAGAAAAGAAACGAACAATACAAATTATCACTGCTTTCAGAAATCCCAGATGAAGAGGTTACGATTTATAAAACCGGCGATGATTTTATTGATTTGTGCCGCGGCCCACATATAAAATCAACAGGAGAGATTAAGGCGTTTAAATTGCTTTCTTTAGCAGGTGCATACTGGCACGGCATAGAGACAAACCCAATGCTGCAGAGGGTATATGGCACGGTATTCTCCGATAAGAAGTTACTCAATGATTATTTAAAGCGCCAAGAAGAGGCTAAAAAAAGAGACCACAGAAAACTCGGGCCAGAATTAGGTTACTTTGATATCTATCATGAAAAGGCAGGCGCCGGTCTTGTCTTTTATCATCCAAAGGGCGCGATGTTAAGGAATATCATCGAGGATTACGAAAAGAACGAACATCTAAGCCGCGGCTATGATATGGTAATAACACCGCATATATTAAAGCAGGACCTCTGGGTACAATCCGGTCATTATGAATATTATCGGGATAATATGTTTGTTTTTAATATTGATGAGAAAGAGTATGCCCTGAAGCCGATGAATTGTCCTGGCCATATTTTGATTTACAAATCTAAATTGCGCAGCTACCGCGATCTGCCTTTGAGATTATTTGAACTAGGTACAGTATATCGTTATGAAAAGAGCGGCGTGCTTCACGGCCTGTTAAGAGTGAGAGGTTTTACCCAGGATGATGCGCACATATTTTGCTGCCAGGAAGATTTAAAGGATGAAATTAAAAATGTTATAGATTTTGTTCTAGATACGATGAAGGTATTTGGTTTTAATGATATACACATTGAGTTAAGTACGCAGCCGGAGAAATATATAGGTCAGCCACAGCAGTGGCAGGAGGCAACCAAGGCACTCCAGGATTCGCTGAAGGAGAAATCCCTCGATTTTTCGATTAATGTCGGCGAAGGCGCATTCTATGGCCCTAAGATTGACATTAAATTAAAGGATGCATTAAAAAGGACATGGCAATGCGCTACAATCCAGTGTGACTTTGCTCTCCCCGGCCGTTTTGATTTAACCTATATAGGTAAAGATGGCAAAGAAAAACAACCTATTATGCTTCATCGCGTTATATTAGGAAGTCTGGAGAGATTTATCGGCGCGCTTCTAGAACACTATTCAGGGGCATTGCCGCTTTGGCTTTCACCAACCCAGGTGATTATTTTGCCTTTAAAAGATGCGCTCAATGAATACTGCCAAAAACTAAAACAGCGCTTAATCAAAGAAAAATTGCGCGTAGAGATTGATTTAAGTAACCAGACTCTAGGTAAAAAAATCCGCCAAGCAGAAAAGGCCAGGATTCCCTACATCTTGGTTATCGGCGAAAAGGAATGCAATAAGAATGTTGTCTCCGTAAGAAAACGCTCCATAGGCGATCAAGGTACGATGAAGATAGAAGATTTTATTGAAAAGGCAAAGATGGACATAGAAGAAAAAAGGAGGTGGTAGAGATTCGTAAGAACATACGGGTTAACAGAGGTATCCGCGCAAGTCAGATAAGACTGATTGGCGCTGAAGGGGAACAGCTGGGCATTGTTGAATTATCTCGAGGCATTGAGCTTGCTGAGGAACGCGAGCTTGATTTAGTAGAGGTTGCCGGTAATGTCAAGCCCCCAGTATGTAGGGTTATGGACTTTGCTAAGTTTAAATATGACCAGGAAAAGAAGGAGCGAGAGGCCAAGCATCATCAGAAGCGAGTCCTTATTAAAGAGATTCGGGTTAAGCCTAATATCGAAGACCATGATTATCAGGTGAAATTGCGACACGCCTTGGAATTCTTGGAGAAAGGCAATAAGGTAAAGGTCAATCTTTTCTTCCGAGGCAGAGAGATGGCTCATAAGGAAATTGGCAAGCGAGTTCTGGATAAATTTATCAGCGATATGTCAAAGGAAGGCCAGATGGAGAAGTCTCCATCCTTTGAAGGTAGAGTTATGAGCATGGTCTTTGCACCAAATAAATAAAAAATAAGAGATAGGAAAGGCACGAATTAGATTGGAGATCGATATAAAGTCTGTCTAATCTAGGCAGGTGTCTTTAGTCTATTCTGAAACGAGGTTTGTATGCCTAAATTAAAGACGAATAAATCTTTCGCAAAGAGAGCAAGACTTACTAAGAGTGGTAAAATCAAAAGACACAAAGCCGGTAAGGGCCATATCTTGACCAAGAAGAACGCTAATCGCAAAAGACGTTTAAGAAAAACGTCATTAATCAGCGGCCCGGATACAAAGCTGGCAAGGCGTCTTCTGCCTTATGGATAAATGTATATGATCCCGTCGGATGTATGAATATCTAACGGGACAAAACATACAGATGATCTTAAGATGAATTTATTTGAGATCGCCTGTGTTAATTACAATGAGAGGGGTAGAGCATGGCACGATCAACAAGGAGTCCCGGAAGTAGAAAAAGAAGAAAAAAGATATTAAAGGCAGCAAAGGGTTTCTGGGGAGACCGTAGTAAGCGATATAAACTTGCAAAGGGTACGGTAGAACGCGGGCTTGCTTTTGCCTATCGTGACAGAAGAGTGCGCAAGCGTGATTTTCGCAGGCTTTGGATTGTGCGAATCAATGCTGCCTGCAGACTGAACAAGATAAGTTATAGCCGCTTTATCAATGGCCTCCTCAAGGCAAAGATAGCCCTAGATAGGAAGATGCTTGCGGATGTGGCAGTAAATGATCCTAAGACGTTTAAGAAGTTGGTTGAAATCAGCAAGCACTAATCTGAGAGTTATTAGTTATCAGAAAGATAAATCTTCAAAACTGGAAGCTGAGGACTAAACTTTAGAGGTTTACTATGTACATAATTATTGTTGGTTGTGGAAGAGTCGGGGCACAGTTAGCTAAGCTTTTAAGCGAGGAAGGCCATAACGTAGTGGTTGTGGACAAAAACATCGCCGCCTTTGATCGCGTTGGCCAGACCTTTAACGGCATCACACAGACGGGCAACGGATGTAATAGCGATGTGCTGAAGAAGGCGGGCATTGAAAAGGCAGATGTCTTTTGCGCCCTGACTGATTATGACAATACGAATATTATGGCCTCGCAGATTGCTAAGAAGATTTTTAAAGTGCCTAAGGTCTTTGCACGTGTATATGATCCTCAGAGGGCAGCCATTTATAAGACATTAGGGCTTGATACAGTAAGCGGCACGGTTATTTTTGCTGAAGTTATCAAAGATAAAATTAAATAGGTTTATGCTGCCTGTTCATCCAAGGAGGGCGCGGTGTATATAATAATTGTTGGAGCAGGAAGGGTCGGATATTCTCTGGCTACGCGTTTAATCGCGGATAAACATGCTGTGGTACTTATTGATAGCGATAAGGAAGTCTGCGAAGAGTTGGCCAAGATATTAAACGCCTTAGTAATCTGCGGAGACGGCTGCGATCCTCATGTCTTGGAGGATGCGCGCATTGATCGTTGCGATGTTGTTGCTGTGGTAACAGGAAGCGATGAGGATAATTTAGTGATTTGTCAGCTGGCTAAGGAGAAATTTCATGTGGCGCGTACTGTCTCGCGAGTAAATGACCCAGCCAATGAAAAGATATTCAGTCAGTTAGGGGTTGATGTCCCCATAGACGCTACTGAGATCATCGCCAAGATTGTTGAAGAAGAGGTCTCGTTTGCCGACTTTGTCAATCTCCTAAGTTTTAAACGCGGAAAACTTGCTATTGTGAGAGTTGATTTACCGGCGGATTCACCCGTGATAAAGAAAGATGTCCAGTCCATTAAGCTGCCGGCTGATTCGGTTTTTGTTTCCATTATTCGAGGCGATGAGGTGATTGTGCCTAAAGGCGATACAGTTTTAGAGGCAGGAGATGATATCATTGCCCTTACATTAATCGAAAATGAACAGCAGCTCCTCAATGCCCTTATTGGCAAGATATGAAATTACTCATTCCATTTAAGAAGGCCGTCTTAGGAATAATTGCGGAGTTAAGCTTTGCTGCTTATATTTTTATTTTCGCATTTCTGTTAAGTTTGATTATTGTTCATTTGCCTCGTTAGCCCGCTGTATGCTATGTAAGTAAGAGGTTTAAAATATATATAAAGCCAATCTATGATTCTTAAACCACAAAGAGAAGATTTACAAATAATCGCATTTTTTATCGGCAAAATCGCTATCGGTTTAGGTCTGGTGATGTTCATCCCGCTTATTGTTGCTTTATGCTTAGGGGAGAATCCTGCTGGATTCGATTTTTTAATAGCTGCATCCTTGGCCTTGATCGTCGGTCTTAGCATGACTATTTTATGCCGGACTGGAAAAGATCTTAATTGGACGCAGGGTATGATTGTGGTTGCCTTATCTTGGTTGCTGGCTATGGTCTTTGGCGCAATTCCTTTTTATTTAAGCGGCCACTGGCGCTCCTTTCTAGATGCATGTTTTGATGCCATGAGCGGATTTGCGACTACAGGATTAGTTTTGGTTACGGATTTAGACCATCTGCCGCTTTCTGTAAACCTATGGCGGCATTTGATTATGTTTATTGGCGGGCAGGGGATCGTGGTTGTTGTTTTAGCCTTTCTCTTAAAAGGCTTCTCCGGCGCCTTAAAGATGTATGTGGGGGAGGCAAGAGAGGAGAAGATCCTGCCAAATATAATCCAGACAGCGCGTTTCATCTGGCTGGTAAGCATTGTCTATTTTATTATCGGTACAATAGTATTGTCTTTGGTGGGAAAGTTTGAGGGCCTGTCTTGGGGCAGGGCATTTTTTCATGGCTCTTGCATTTTCATGGCAGCCTTTGACACAGGAGGATTTAGCCCTCAATCGCAGAACATGCTTTATTATCACAGCCCGCTTTTTGAGCTTGTCAGTATTTTCTTGATGTTTCTGGGAGCATTAAATTTCAAACTACATCATACTATCTGGACCGGGGATCGCAAGGAATTACGCAGGAATATAGAGATAATTACGTTTATTGTAACCTTAAGCATTGCTTTCTTTATAACTGCCCTTGCCCTTCATCGGCTTAATATCTATCCTAACGCTGTTATGCTCATGCGCAGGGGTTTCTTTCAGGTATTTTCCGCCCACACAGGCACAGGTCATACTAATCTTTATCCGCAGCAGATGGTAGCTAGTTGGAACTCTTTAGCCTTGGTAGGTCTTATCGTTGCTATGGCCATAGGAGGCTGTGTTTGTTCTACTACCGGAGGAATAAAACTTTTGAGAATCGGAGTGCTTTTTAAGGCGCTTGTCCAGGATATAAAGAGCATACTCTTGAGCGAACGTGCTATTGTAGTTGGCAAAATACACCACATAAAAGACATGATCCTGGAGGAGAAACACGTTAGATCAGCCTTAACTATTTTCTTGGCATTTCTTTTTCTATATTCTTTCGGATCCTTGATGGGGATGTTTATGGGTTATTCTTTATTGTCTTCTCTTTTTGAGTCTACCTCAGCTGCAGCAAATGTCGGTCTTTCATGCGGCATTACCTCGCCGACAATGCCGCAGGCGTTAAAGATTGTATACATTTTTCAGATGTGGATAGGGCGGCTTGAATTTATGTCAGTTTTTGTTTTGATCGGCTTTATTGTTTCAGCCATAAAAGGAAAGTAGATGAATAAGTTATGTATCATTTTGATTGCCTTAAGTTTTTTGTGCCTGCAACCTAAGAATATCCTTGCCCAGGATGTGGTAAGCGCAAAGGACTTGATTGAAAATAGTCAAGATTATGACGGTAAGGCAATCGTCTATCAGGGCGAGGCAGTTGGCGATATAATGGTAAGAGGCAATTTCTTCTGGATAAATATATTAGACCATACTTGCGACACTGCTATTGGCATCTGGGCACCAGTAAGGCTTAAACCGCTCATTCGCTTTGTCGGGACCCACGGAGTGCGGGGCGATTATATTGAGATTCAAGGTATATTCAATGTCAGATGCAAGGCGCACGGTGGCGATCTTGATATACATGCTCAAAATTTAGCAACAATAGAAAAGGGCAAATTTTTACCAGAGAAGATAAATCCCGAGAGAAAAAGACTGGCTCTATATCTGAGCCTGGGGGTATTATGTTTGCTGATCTTAAGCATATTCAGGAACAGGCGCTGAAAGAGATTGAAAATGCAGCCACGGTTGAGGAGCTTGATAAGCTCAAGGTAAAGTATCTTAGCCGCAAGGGGTTGTTGCCTGAGTATTTTAAGAATATAAAATCTGTTTCTACTCAAGAAAGACCGCAATTTGGTAAGGCCCTAAACAAGTTAAAGGCAGATATCACGCGAGAGGCTGATAATAAATCAAGACAACTTAAGAAAAAGCCAATTCTTGCCTGTGGCGATATTGATTTCACTGCTGATGGCATTAAGACGCGGCTGGGCAAAGAACACATAATAAATCAAACCATAGATAATACCTGTGCTATTTTTGAAAAAATGGGGTTTGAGGTTGTAGAGGGTCCTGAGGTTGAGACAGAATTTAATAATTTTACTGGTTTGAACATCCCCTTAAATCATCCTTCCCGAGATGCATTCGACACGTTCTATTTAAAGACACAAGAGAGATTACTGCTGCGCAGTCACACTTCACCTGTGCAGATAAGGGTAATGAAAAACTGCGCACCACCTTTGGCTGTGGTGGTCCCAGGAAAGGTATACCGCCCAGATGCAACAGACGCCTCTCATTCTTTTATGTTTCATCAGATCGAGGGCTTTGTCGTTTCCACTGATATAAGATTTTCTGATCTAAAGGGTGTATTAGATTTATTTGCCAAGGAACTATTCGGCCCGGATATAAAGATGCGCTTTCGGCCGCATTTTTTCCCATTTACCGAACCATCGGCAGAGGTAGATATATCCTGCATAATATGTAGTAGTAAAAAAGGTCACTGTAGTGTCTGTGGCGGAAAAGGTTGGCTTGAAGTTTTAGGGGCAGGGATGATTCATCCTAATGTATTTAAACACGTCGGCTACCCAGCAGGACGCTATAGAGGATTTGCCTTTGGCATGGGGATTGAGCGTATTGCGATGCTAAAGTGTGGCATAGGCGATATCCGTCTATTCTTTGAAAACGATTTACGATTTTTGGAGCAATTCTGATTTAATATGAAGATATCCTATAATTGGTTAAAAGATTACATCGTAATAAAACAACCCGTTGATAAACTGGCCCATAAATTAACTATGGCTGGACTTGAGGTAACTGATTACAGAAAAACTGGCGATGATTGGGTCTTAGATATCGAGGTTACCTCAAATCGCCCTGATTGCTTAAGCCATATCGGCATAGCCCGAGAAGTTGCTGCTATTTATGACAAGAAGCTAAGACTGCCAAGCATTAAAGACATAAGGCGAGAGAAGTCAGATCAGGTATCTGTTAAAATCGAAAACAAAAAAGACTGCCCCCTGTATACAGCCAGGGTTATTGATAATGCCTTGGTTAAGACCTCATCCTGCCACATGCTGAATCGCCTGGGCGTTATTGGCCTAAGAGGCGTTAATAGCATTGTAGATATTACAAATTATGTATTACTCGAGATGGGTCAGCCTTTGCATGCCTTTGATTTGGATAAGATCCTTAATAGATGCAAGATGCCGATAGAGATAATTGTGCGCCGCGCCAAGAAGGATGAGAAGATAGTAACGATTGATGGAGAAACGCGCCAGCTATCTTGTGAGATCCTTGTTATTGCTGATAGATTAGGCCCTATTGCTATTGCCGGTGTTATGGGCGGAAAAGACTCAGAGGTAGATAGTTCTACAAAGAGACTGCTTCTTGAAAGCGCATATTTTGATCCCATAACCATAAGAACTAGCCGCCAGAAATTAGGCCTAAACACTGAATCTTCCTATAGGTTCGAGCGTGATGTAAATCTTTGCGGCGTTTCTAAGGCACAGGAGCGCGTTGCCGATTTAATCCTAAAGACATCACCCAAGGCTAGGTGCTCACGTATCTTTGCAGCGGCTGCTGCAAAACCAAAAAACAAAGAGGTAACTTTAAAATTAGATTGTCTTTATGTCAATAAACTTCTCGGCACGGATTTGGCAAAAGAGACGATTGTAAAGATTTTAAAAAGATTGGAGTTTAGCGTAAAGACACAATCTAAGTCAAGACTCACGATAAAGGCGCCGGATTTTCGAAAGGACATAGAAGGTCAAGAAGATGTAATTGAAGAGATCGTACGTATCTCAGGATACGATAATATAGGCTTGACATTACCTGCAATTATAGCCAAGCCGCAGCAGAGGGAGAGTGTATTTCTGGATGAGTGCAAAAGAGTTATCAAGCGTACTCTTTGTGCCTCTGGATTTTTTGAAGTCATTTCTTATAGTCTGGAGAGTGAGGCCAAGGCCAGTATCTTATCCGTAGATGGCAAAGAAATAGTAAGAATCGAAAATCCTTTAAGCAAAGAGCAGGAGGTTTTACGGCTCAGTCTTTTAGCCGGACTCCTAGATGTAGCAGCGTATAATTTTAATCGCTCGATAGATGATGTAAATATTTTTGAGATGGGAGCTGTTTTTAAAGACACAAGCAGTAAGATAGAGGAGTCTCAAGAGATGGGGATTCTGGCAGCAGGAAAGAAAATAGATGATTGGTATCGCCAGGCCTGTCTAAAGGAGAAAGCAGACTTCTCGCTTTTTGATATAAAAGGTATCCTGGAGACTTGTTTCCTGCGTTTAGGAATTGATATAGCCAGGCTGGATTTTTCCCCGCAAGCATTAACGCCCTATGAGAATGGCATAGGTATAGGGGTTAGCTGTCAAGGCAGCAGCATAGGTCATTTTGGCAAAGTAGAGGATCTTACATTAAAGAAGTGGGGAATCCGCAAGAAGAACGTATTCCTAGCCCTGATAGGGTTGGATAAGCTACTGGCCATCTCCAATCTAGGCAAGAGTTTTACTAAATTCTCTGTTTTTCCTACTGCTGCCAGAGACATAAGCATTATTATAGAGAAGGGAGTTCGCATAAAAACAATAAAGGATGAAATCCTAAAAAAAGATATACCGATTTTGAAGGAGATTTTGCTCTTTGATGAATACAGGGGAGCCAATATTCCGAAAGGTTCTCGCAGCCTATCCTTTTCTCTTAAATTTGCAGCCTTTGATCGCACCTTGAAAGAGGAGGAGATAAATGCCGCGCTGGAGAAAGTAAAGGATTTGCTTACGGATAGATTTTCTGCTCAAATAAGATAGAAGCTAAAAAGCAGTTTCCCTTGCAATTTAGTTGGCCGCATGTTATACTAAAGATGATTGAAAGATTCCCTGCAGTGTTCGCCGGATAGACTTGATATTTGTAGAACCAACACAACTTTCCAGGGAGCTTTACTTCATCTTGCTTGTGGGCAGATGAGATGGCACCCACGTTTAGGAAGACCGGTTCACATCATCCTATCCGACGACACAAGCGGGGTTTTTTGTCGTGTACATAAGTTGATGTGCTTCTTTACCCGCAA
Organism: Candidatus Omnitrophota bacterium; assembly: GCA_018830005.1. Classification (NCBI taxonomy): domain Bacteria; kingdom Pseudomonadati; phylum Candidatus Omnitrophota; species Candidatus Omnitrophota bacterium. The sequence goes on along the minus strand of JAHJTE010000001.1, from coordinate 14,861 downwards.
GGGTAAATTGACATATGAGAAAGAAAGAGACTTTTGATTTTTTTATAGATAGAAATACCAAGGATGCCGATTACGATAGGCCTCTAGCTGCAAGAATGCGGCCGCGTAAATTAACGGAGTTTGTAGGTCAGAAGCATATCCTGGCTTCTGGTAGACTCCTGCGGCGTTGTATTGAGGCAGATCGTTTAAGTTCGATTATTTTATATGGCCCACCTGGTACAGGCAAGACCTCTCTCGCCTTCTGCATAAGCTCTCAGACACAAGCCCACTTCGAACAGATCAATGCCGTTACCTCTAACATTAATCAACTGCGCAAGATTACTGAAAGCGCAAAACTCAGAAAGAGGAATAGCGGCAGAAGGACAATCCTTTTTATCGACGAGCTTCATCATTTCAATAAGCAACAGCAGGACGTCTTAAATCCTTTTGTGGAGGATGAGACGGTCATCTTAATCGGGGTCACAGTAGAGAATCCTTTCTTTTCTCTCAACAGTCCGCTTTTATCTCGTTCGCATATTTTTAGTCTTAATCCTTTGACCGAGGAGGAATTAAGGGAGATTATAAATAAGGCATTGAAGGATAAACAACGTGGCCTGGGAAAATTAGACATAGTATTGGATGAACCAGCCTGTAGTTTTCTTTGCAAGGTCGCAGATGGCGATGCGCGGCGTTGTCTTAATGCCATTGAGATAGCAGCCTTGACAACCGAGCAGGATAAATCAGGCTGTATTAGATTAACACTTTCAGTTATCGAGGAGTCAATTCAGAAAAAGGCTGTTGTCTATGACCGCGACGGTGATAATCATTATGATACTATCTCGGCATTTATCAAATCAATGCGTGGTTCTGACCCAGATGCAACGCTTTATTGGTTAGCAAAGATGATTTATGCCGGAGAGGATGCGCGTTTTATTGCCAGAAGAATCTGTATTTGTGCTGCTGAGGATGTTGGTAATGCTCAACCTCAGGCATTAGTCCTGGCAAATGCAGCAAGAGATATTCTAGAATACATTGGTATGCCTGAGGCAAGGATTGCCCTGGCTCAGGCTGCAGTTTTCATAGCCTGCTCGCCAAAATCAAACGCTTCCTATATGGGTATTGAGAATGCACTCCAGGACGTTAAATCCGGACGCACTCTGGAAGTACCTGCGCATTTGCGCGATTCTAGCTATCCTGGGGCAGAGAAATTAGGACATGGTAAGGATTATAAATATGCCCATGATTACGATAAACATTACGTAAAGCAAAAATATATACCCAAAAAGAAAAGATATTATATTCCGACAAGCATGGGTTATGAGGCCAAGATAAAGAAGTGGCTGGAGGAATTAAGGGCGCATGATAATCAGTAAACAAAAACCATTTGAAGAAATCCTAAAGATATTAAGCCCTTATAGCAAGATATTTATTGTTGGTTGCGGTACATGTTCTACGACCTGTAAAAGCGGCGGAGAAGAGGAGGTTGCCAAGATTAAGCCTGCTTTGGAAAAAGCCGGCAAGCTAATAACCGGGACAGTTGTTTCTGAATCTCCTTGTGTTGCCGCGCAGGTAAAGGTCCCCTTTGCTAAAAACAGGAAGGCGATAGAAGAGGCTGATGCAATGTTGGTTCTCTCTTGCGGCTCAGGAGTGCAGTCAGTAAAGGAAAATGACCGCTGGGATAAGCCAGTTTTACCTGGCTGTGACACCCTCTTTGCTGCTACTGTAAATGCCAAAGGTGAATTTAATGAATATTGTTCGCATTGCGGCGAGTGTGTCCTGGATATAACAGGAGGGATTTGTCCGGTTACGCGTTGTGCAAAGGGCCTGCTTAACGGTCCTTGCGGCGGTATGGATAAAGGTAAGTGCGAAGTAGATAAAGATCAGGATTGCGCCTGGGTCCTAATTTATAAAGAGGCAGAGAAACACAAAAATCTGGGTAAGTTTAGGCAGATACAAGACCCTAAAGATCATTCACAAAGCATTAAACCCCACAAACTAAAGTTGGAGCAGTAATGGAAGCATACAGCGAAAAAGTAATGGAGCATTTTCTTCACCCGCGCAATGTGGGTGAGATACCTGATGCCAGTGGCATAGGTAATGTCGGTAATCCCGTCTGCGGGGACATCTTAAGATTATATATTAAAGTAGAAGACGGCGTAATTAGCGATGCAAAGTTTAAAACGTATGGCTGTGGTGCCGCGATTGCTACAAGTTCAATGGTTACTGAATTAATTAAAGGAAAGACAATAGAGGAGGCGCTAAAGATTTCCAACAAGGCTGTAGCCGAGGCCTTAGGAGGTCTGCCACAGATTAAGATGCACTGCTCTGTATTAGCCGAGGAGGCATTAAAGTCAGCAATTACTGATTATCGTAAAAGAGAAGCGAATAATGACCAAGAAAACAGTAAGAAAAATAATGCTAAAAAAGCTTAAAAACCAGAAGGAGGTTTTAAGACTTAAAAAAAGTAGAATGATTATGCATAAGTTATTTGCGCTCAAAAGATTTAGGAGTGCAAAGACGGTTATGTTTTATGCATCTTTTGCTGGTGAGGTAGATACATATAAGATGATTAAAGAGGCAATTAAGAAAGGTAAGGTCGTTGGCCTGCCATTCATAGCAGAAAATAAGAAGAGATTGATTCCGCGAGCAATCAAAGGTCTATGCAATTCATTGCAAGAAAGCAGATTTGGTAGTCCACAGCCAAGACTTGATTGTTCTCGGTCTATTCCAAAAAAAGATTTAGACTTCGTTGTTGTTCCCGGTCTTGCTTTTGACCGTTCAGGTCTTAGATTAGGCAGAGGTCAAGGTTATTATGACCGTTTTTTGAAAAATCTATCTAAGAATACTTATACAGCTGGAGTCTGCTTTGATTTTCAAATCGTCTCTTCTCTGCCTCATACCTCTTGTGACCTCCCAGTAGAAAGAGTAATCAGCGCATAATCAAAAGATAGTAAGATTAAAGATTGCAGCTAGCAGTCTTGATTTATGTTGTCTTAAGTAATATAATGAATTTTTGGCAAAGTTTATGTAGCAATTTTGCTAATAAGTGGAGGAAAAATAAATCATGGAAGGTTCAAATAATATCATGCTATTGATTATGGCCTTGGCCATAATCGTTGTAAGCACCTATGGAGGTTATCTGATTTCTAGTTTTTTTCTCAAGCGCAGATTAAACATCACTCGCGAAAAGACTAATCAGTTAATGGAGGAAGCAAAGCAGAAGGCTTCTAATATTCATAAAGAAGCCCAGCTCGAATCCAAAGATTTACTTTACCGCTTACGAATGGATTTTGAAAACGAGAACAAAGAACGCCGTCAGGAATTAAGCAACATGGAAAAAAGAATGCTGCAGAAAGAAGAGAACCTTGATAGGCGTGTAGAGTTACTGGAGAGAAAAGAAAAGGATATTGCAAATAAGCAGAACAGCATTAATACCTTAGAGGACAATCTAAGCAAGAAAGCCCAGCATCTAGAATCTTTGATTGCCGAAGAAAAAGGTATGCTGCAGAGAATCTCTTCTCTGTCTCCTCAGCAGGCGAAAGAACTGCTACTTTCACGTATGGAGCAAGAACTGAATGTAGAAAAGGCCGTACTGATAAAGAATATGGAAGATCAGATTAGGGAGACTGCGGTTAAAAAGGCGCAGGAGATAATAGCCTTATCTATCCAGCGTACGTCTGTAGATCACACAAGCGAATCTACCGTAAGCGTTGTCCCTCTGCCCAACGATGAGATGAAGGGTAGGATTATCGGCCGCGAAGGACGAAATATCCGCGCCCTAGAAATGGCCACTGGAATAGACGTTATTATTGATGATACTCCAGAGGCAGTGATACTATCTGGTTTTGACGTTGTACGCAGGGAGATTGCTCGTATTTCTTTAGAAAAACTTATAGTTGATGGTCGCATTCATCCTGGTAGGATTGAAGAGGTGGTGGATAAGGTTAAGAAGGAAATGGAGGTTAACATCAGGGAAGAAGGCGAACGTGCTGCTTTTGATATTGGCGTACACGGCCTACACCCTGAAATTATCAAACTACTCGGAAGATTGAAATATCGTACTAGCTTTGGCCAGAACGCCTTGCAACATTCTAAAGAGGTCGCCTATCTTATGGGGGTTATGGCCTCGGAATTAAGGGCAGATTTTAAACTGGCACGTAAGATTGGCCTGCTTCATGATATCGGCAAGGCAATTGATCAGGATGTAGAGGGTACCCATGCTGGTATTGGCGCAGATCTTGCGAGGAAATACGGCGAATCTCCGGATGTGGTTAGTGCAATTGCCGCACATCATGAAGAGGTAGAGCTAAATTCTTTCTATTCAGTCTTGGCTGCGGCTGCAGACGCAATCAGCGCTGCAAGACCTGGTGCGCGCCGAGAAACCCTTGAGACTTATATTAAACGCCTTGAGAAATTGGAGGCGATTGCTAATTTGTTTAGTGGCGTAGAAAAGGCATTTGCTATTCAGGCTGGACGAGAAGTTAGGATTATTGTTCAGCCAGAAAAGATTAAGGATTCTGATGTCGTGATTTTAGCTCGCGATATCCGCAAGAAAATAGAAGAGGGCATGGAATATCCAGGTCAAGTCAAGGTTACGGTCATCAGAGAGACAAGGGCCATAGAATACGCTAAATAGACACTAGCCAATATTTATTGCTTGTATCTGTGTTAATCTGTGTATAATTAAGTTATATTATGAAGATTCTGTTTATCGGTGATATAGTCGGAAAACCCGGAAGAGAAACCATAGCTGGTCTCCTGCCAGGTCTAAAGACAGAGTTTAAAATTGACGTAGTTATTGCAAATGCTGAAAATGCTGCTGGTGGCTCAGGTATTACTGTAGCTGTTGCCGATGAGCTATTTTCGCAAGGCATAGATGTATTGACAAGTGGCGATCATATCTTTAAGAGACGTGAGTCTTTTAGCGTTATTGACCATCCTAGAATTTTGCGTCCTGCGAATCTACCTGAAAATGTTCCTGGAAAAGGTCTCATCGTGATCACAGTGAAAAATGAAAAAATAGCTGTTATAAATTTAGAAGGCCGGGTATTTATGAACCCTATAGATTGTCCATTCAGGGTAGTCAGATCTCTTTTGACTGGTATTGATCCAAAAGTAAAGATTATAATTGTTGATATGCACGCTGAGGCAACGAGTGAAAAGATAGCCTTGGGTTGGTTCTTAGACGGTAAGGTGAGCGCAGTCTTAGGAACGCACACCCACGTTCAGACTGCCGATGAAAATATCTTACCAGCTAAAACAGCCTATATAAGCGATGTAGGCATGACCGGTTCTTGCGCTTCTGTTATTGGCAGAAATAAAGAGCAGATTATTGAACGTTTCTTAAGTAGTATACCTACGCGTTTTGAGTTAGCCAGAGGCGATGAACAATTGCAGGGAGTCTTAGTTGATATTGACGAGAAATCAGGTCAGGCGCGAAAGATTAAGAGAATAAAGAGAAAAGCGTCCGCCTAAGGTGGGCTCATTAACATTAAGAGGAGGTGTGTTATGTGGGATGGAATAAATCGTCGCAGATTCCCGCGGGCTGATTACCCTTGCCAGATTAAAATCAGCAAGAAAAAAGGTAAGGAGACCCTTGTATCAAATACGGAGAACGTCGGCTGCGGAGGCATATGCACTGTATTAGAAAAAGGCCTTGGTTTATTTTCTGACGTATCCTTGGAACTTGATATCAAGGATAGCCAACCCCCGATTAAAACCGTAGGAACGGTTGTCTGGGTGGTAAGACGTCATGAGATTAAAAAAGAGAGACCGGGATTTTTTGATACAGGTATTGAATTTAAAAAGCTAGATGCAAAAGATGTTGCCAGAATTGAAGCGATAGTAAATAAATGCCTTCAGAAACAATAGGGAAAAGACGGGTTCTAACCGTAGAAGAGTTAACCCAGGACATAAAGACAGTACTGGAAAATTCCTTGCCAGATGTTTGGGTTGTAGGTGAGGTTTCGAATTTAAGCCGGCCTGCATCAGGACATATCTATTTTACCCTCAAAGATTCTCATTCCCAGATTCGCACTGTATTTTTTAGAGACTATAACAGGTCACCTAAATTCCAACTTAAAGATGGTATGCAGATTCTCTGTTTCGGGAGCGTGAGGGTATATGAGAGGGGCGGAAACTATCAGTTATGTGCAAGATGCGTTGAGCCAAAAGGCTTAGGCAGTCTAGAACTTGCCTTTCAGCAGTTAAAACAGAAGCTTGCCAGGGAAGGTTTTTTTGATCAAGCACGCAAAAGGTCTATACCACCTCTTCCCAAAAGAATAGCAATTATTACTTCTTCTTCTGGAGCAGTTATACACGATATGCTTACTGTTCTAAAACGAAGGGCAATGTTGATTCAGGCAACGCTTTTTCCTGTGCGGGTGCAAGGAGAAGGGGCGGCAGGGGAGATAGCGCAAGCAGTTAAGCTCGCAAACAAACACGCCAACTTTGATTGCCTGCTGCTTGCCCGTGGCGGTGGTAGTCTTGAAGATCTCTGGGCGTTTAATGAAGAGGTCCTAGCGCGTGCTGTTTTTTCCTCGCGGATTCCTGTTGTTAGCGCTGTAGGGCACGAGGTAGATTGGACAATAGCAGACTTTGTTGCTGATTTGCGCGCACCAACCCCTTCGGCAGCAATAGAATTGATTATTCCATCTCGCGATAATCTGCAGGATAGATTAAAGGAGTTGATAATACGCCTAGAGCAATACATGCACAGGCTTATACCGGATTATCAACAGCGTCTTGATGATTTGCTTGTTTCTCTAGGGAGGAGTTTGAATCAGATGGTAGAACTAAAAACTGCCAAGGCAAGAGGGTTCCTAGACAGGTTCAAGGCCTTAAGCCCCCTAGATGTTCTAAGGCGAGGATACAGTATTACTTTTAATAAAAGGAATCATAAGGTGATTAGGGATATCAAGGATGTAATGGTTGGGACAGAATTGGTGACGATTCTTTCGCGAGGAAAACTGGAGAGTGTCCTAAAAAATAAATCAAACAGAGGTTAAACGCGTTATGACAAAGCAATTTGACTTTGAGCAGGCATTTGAAAAATTAGAAGATATTGTCCAGGAGTTGGAGGCTGGCTCCTTGGGCCTGGAAGAGGCGATTAAGAAATTTAAGGTTGGTTCTCGTCTTGCACAAGAATGCCTGCAGCAATTACAATCAGTAAAAATCAAGGTGGAACAGGTAGTTGGAGAAGAGAAGGGCAAGCTAAAGGTAAGGCCTTTTCTGCGCTAGGATAATATGTTAATCGAGACCGTTAATAGCCCAGAGGATTTGAAGAAAATCCCACGTGTGAAACTGCCAATTTTAGCCAGCGAGATACGCCGCATTATTATTGATGCTGTTTCTTCTTCTGGTGGGCATCTTGCAAGCAGTCTAGGGGTGGTGGAGTTGACCATTGCCTTGCATTATTGCTTTCAGGCGCCAGAAGATGTCATTGTTTGGGATGTCGGCCACCAGTGTTACGCCCATAAAATTATCACTGGAAGAAGAGATAAATTTTCTAGCCTGCGGCAGTATGAAGGGATTAGCGGTTTTCCTTTACGGGGAGAATCTGTTTATGATGTATTTAGCGTTGGGCATAGTTCAACAGCAGTTTCTCTTGCATTAGGCTATGCTGCTGCCAGGGACTTAAAAAAAGGCAAAGAAAAAACAATCGCCATAATTGGCGATGGTTCTCTAAGCGGCGGTATGTGCTTTGAGGCCTTAAATAATGCGGGTCATTTAAAGAAAGATTTACTAGTAATATTAAATACGAATGAGATGAGTATTTCTCCGGCGGTGGGAGCATTAAGTGGTTATCTAAACAAAATAATTTCCCGTCCTATTTATAATCGTTTTAAATCTGCGCTTGAAAAATTTATAAGTTTACGCATCCCTCATATTGGCCCGCGCCTGGTAAAGTTGTCTTTACATTTTGAAGAGATATTAAAAGGCCTTATTGTTCCGGGAATATTTTTTGAAGAACTTGGCTTTCGTTATTTTGGTCCTTTGGACGGCCATAATCTAGAACAATTAATCCAAACCCTGAATAATTTAAAAGAGGTTGAAGGCCCCCTGCTTTTGCATGTAATGACTAAAAAAGGCAAGGGCTTTGCTCCTGCAGAGGCCCAACCAGAAAAATTTCATAGCGCCCATAAATTTAATAAACAGAATGGCAGACCGCTCCCTAATTCTGTTTCAAAAAAACATACATTTACAGAGGTCTTTAGTAATAAGCTCATTCAACTTGCCTCTAAGGATAAATCAATCGTAGCCATTACTGCAGCAATGCCTGAGGGGACAGGATTGGATAAATTCAGCAAAGAATTTCCGAGTCGTTTTTTTGACGTTGGCATAGCTGAACAGCATGCTGTTTCATTTGCCGCAGGGCTTTCTGCTAAAGGCATAAAGCCGGTTGTAGCTGTTTACTCTACCTTTTTACAGCGCTCTTATGACCAGATTATCATTGATCTGGCATTGCAAAATTTAAACGTGGTACTTGCCGTTGACCGCGCTGGTATTGTGGGTTCAGATGGCGTAACGCATCAAGGCATCTTTGACATTGCTTTTCTCAGGACCATACCCAATATTATTGTTTTAGCACCAAAGGATGGGCTAGAATTAGAGGCAATGTTGGAGTTTGCCTTTAGTCAGTCTTGTCCTGTTGCTATTCGCTATCCAAAATCAGATGTTTTTAATTTTCCTGAAGAGTTTCAGGATACCTCTAATATAGCAGGGCCTCAAGTTTTAAAAAGGCCAGGAGATGTTTCTATCCTGGCCCTGGGAAGCATGGTACAGCCGGCATTTGAGGCCATAAAGATTTTAGGTCCCAAGGCCAAAGATATCGGCCTTATCAATGCACGTTGCGCAAAGCCCTTGCAGGAAGATTTTTATAAAGATTTAGCCAAAAAGAGCAAGCATATTATTACAGTTGAAGAGGGCATTCTTGATGGCGGTTTTGGCTTGGGAGTCAAAAATATAATAGGAGAAGAGGCCAAGGTAACATGTTTGGGTCTGCCGCTTGATTTCATACAGCATGGCCCACGCTCTGTTTTGCTGGATAAATTTGGATTGAGTCCGGAGAAAATAGCCAAGACGATAAGTGAAATAAGACATAAAATATAAAAGTGGCACAACAGATCTTTCTTCTTGATGCTAGGCTGGTTAATCCCCGCTATTCAATACCTTGATTGTACAAAAACAGCTATTTCACAACTTATAAGTTGTGAAAATAGTTGACACATATTTAATATAGGTTATAATCTATATATATATAGATTATAACCTATATTTATTGAGAACCAAATGAATCCTAAAATCAGAAAAGCACAGAATCAAATTTTAAAGGTCTTTTCAAAGAAAGCTAATGACTTTGGGCTTGCCGGTGGCACTGCCCTTGAATTGTATTATTTACACCATCGTTTTTCCGCAGATTTGGATTTCTTTTCACACAAATATGAGGTTTCAGAAATAAATAACTTGGTCTCTGCATTTGGAAAAGATATAGATAAAAGGATACACTTGGAATCTGAGTTTGTGGCAGGCGGAAAGGCCAAGGTTCGTTTTTATACTATACCTGTTAAGGGCTCTAGCAGACCATTAAAGATTGATTTTGTTGAAGATGTTATTTTTCAAGATCCTGCGATACGAAAAATTGAAGGAGTCCGTGTTTATAGCGTAGAAAATATCTATTTACAGAAAATTATTGCCATTTCTGGGATTCGGCCTGAAATAGATGAGATAGGCAGGCAAATCATAGAAGGTCGCAAGGAGGGGCGTGATGTGTTTGATGTTTATATGCTTTCAAAGAACATACAGCCATTGCATATATTCCTGCGGAACGTCTCTTCGCAATTACAAAGAGGAATGATTCATTGGTATCGAACATTTTCTCGGCAAGATCTTAAGCTCGCACTTATCGATATGGATATTTATGATAAGAAATTTAACTCTAGGGAAATGATTATTTATTTGGAGAATGAGATAAAAGAATTTATGAGAGAGGTTATCGAATGATTATTGCAAAATACTTTTGGGATTTGAAAGAAGGGGCTCTAAGAGAAACTAAAAAAATCCTAAAAAATTCTCAGCACCCTAAATTTACCATGCGAATGGCTACTTTTTTATCGCGTTGTGATAAGCCGAAAGAGCTTTTTTCGGTTATTAGCAAGAAAGAGTTTGTGAAAATATGGCCGAAGATTAGAGTCTACTGGGTAAAACGTATACGGCAATCGGAATTTAGAGACTGGTGGGAGACAATATATGAACAACTTTTAGATGAGTATCAACACAAACAAAAAAGAGCTGAGGGAAAAACTCCGGCTTTTTTTCGGGAATTCGGCAAACTGATTAAAGAGGCAAGAGTCGAGAAAGGGTTAAGTCAAAAACAACTGGCTTTTAGAATAGGTATGAAACAACCAGATATCTCCAGAGTTGAAGAAGGAAAGAAAAATATCACAATGTTCACTTTAATTCGCCTCTCTAGAATTCTGGGAATTAAAAGAGTGGACATAAGTTAAATAAAAATAAAAAATAGGTACATATGTTCTAGCTCAATAATTCTCTAACTTTTTGCATATGGCAAAGATAAAGATTGATAGCAAACGTTGTAAGGCATGTAATCTGTGTATAGTATTTTGTCCTTTTGGACATATAAAGAAAGGCCATTCGCTAAATAAAGTAGGCTATAAGCCTGTGGTATTCCTAGAGAAAAAAGGCAAGGCCTGTACAGGATGTTGCGCCTGTGCGATTATCTGTCCGGAGGCGGCAATAGAGGTATATAAATAAATCCGATGAGTCCAAAAAAGCCAAAAAAAATATTGATGAGCGGGAATGAGGCATTTGCTGAAGGCGCTATTCTAGCTGGCTGTCGTTTCTATGCTGGTTATCCGATTACGCCTCAGAATGAGATACCTGCTTATTTTTCCAGGAGGATGCCCCAAGTTAAGGGTATATTTATACAGGCAGAAAGCGAAATCGCAGCGATTAATATGGTATTTGGGGCAAGCTGTGCCGGAAAACGGGCGATGACGAGTTCTTCAAGCCCGGGTATTAGCCTTAAACAAGAAGGCATATCCTATCTGGCTGGATGCATGCTACCAGCAGTAATCGTAAATGTTATGCGCGGCGGACCGGGTTTAGGCAATATTGCTCCCAGCCAGTCAGATTATTTTCAGGCGGTCAAAGGCGGTGGTCACGGCGATTATCATTCGATTGTCTTAGCACCTTCTAATGTGCAAGAGGCGTATGAGTTGGCACAGCTCTCTTTTGATTTGGCTGATAAATACAGGATGCCGGTAATTATTTTAGCCGACGGGATGTTAGGTCAAATGATGGAACAAGTAGATCTAAATGCTGAGCACTACGCACTAAAGACTATCAAAATTAAAAAATCCTGGGCCTTGAGGGGGGCTAAAAATAGAAGGCCTAATATAATTCGTTCCCTATTTTTAAAAGAAGGCGCATTAGAAGAGATTAACAAAAAATTACAGAGAAAATATAAAGAGATTCAGAAAAAAGAAGTGCGCTATCAAGCCGCTTTTCTGAATGATAGTAAACTTTTAATAGTAAGTTATGGTATTATGGCCAGGATCCTAGAGGACGTGGTCAGGAGTTTAAGAAAACAAGGTTTAAGGTTAGGCCTATTGCGTCCAATAAGTCTCTGGCCGTTTCCTACAAAGGAGATAAAAGACGCCTCTAATAATAAAAAGGTGCTGGTTATTGAGATGAGCGCCGGGCAGATGCTAGAAGATGTTAGACTTGCAGTTGATGCTAGATGTAGCGTGGATTTCCTGGGTCGTACAGGCGGAGGCATCCCAACGCAAGAAGAGATAGCACATAAGATAAAAACTATTTATAACAAATAGAAAATTCATGAAAAAGATATATTCTCATCCGGAATCGCTACGCAAAGTAAAAACCCATTACTGTCCTGGTTGCGGACATGGCTTAATACATAAATTAATATGCCAGGTGATTGATGAACTTGGTATAAGAGACAAAACCATTGCTGTTGCTCCTGTTGGTTGCGCGGTTATTGCTTATGATTATTGGAAACTGGATACTGCCGAGGCAGCTCATGGAAGGGCGACGGCAGTTGCTACAGGGTTAAAACGGACACAGCCTGAAAAAGTAGTCTTCACCTATCAGGGAGACGGTGATTTAGCAGCTATTGGCACTGCCGAAACTATACATACTGCCAATAGAGGAGAAAATATAACCGTTATTTTTGTTAATAATGCTGTGTATGGAATGACGGGCGGTCAGATGGCACCAACTACTTTACTGGGACAGAGGACTGCTACTACGCCCCTTGGCAGGAATTTAAGTTCCGGGGAAGGTCCGCCTTTAAAGTTATTGGAGATGCTTGCTCAATTAAGTCAGGTATCATATTTAGAACGCACTGCAATTACCACAGTTCGTTCTATACATAATGTAAAACGGGCAATCAAGAACGCCTTCTCTAATCAACTTGAAAATAAAGGCTTTGGCCTTGTTGAAATTTTGAGCCCCTGTCCAACCTATTGGGGAAAGACACCTCTGGAGAGCCTGCGTTGGATAGAGGAAGAGATAGTGAAGGTGTATCCTTTGGGCAGGATAAAGTGAGAAGGTAAAGCAATGACTGAACACATAATCTTCGCAGGAGCAGGCGGTCAGGGTATAATGCTTATGGCTAAAGTCCTGGCCCAGGCAGCAATGATCAACGGCAGATATATAACCTGGCTTCCATCTTACGGAGCAGAGGTGCGAGGAGGCACAGCAAGGTGCATGCTAACCATAAGTGAGACAAAAATAGGCTCTCCTTACTTTGCTTGTGCCGATGCGCTTATTGTGATGAATCAACCCTCGCTTATGAAGTTTTTGCCAGCCTTAACAGAGGGTGGACTTTTAGTTGTGAATACCTCTTTAGCAAAGGTACCAAAGCCAGCAAAGAAGATTAAGATGGTTAAAATAGCAGCAACACAAATAGCACTTGATTTGGGAAACATCAAGGTTGCAAATATAGTTGCCTTGGGTGCGTATTTATCTCAGCGCAAACTCATAGCCAAACACACCCTAATAGATACATTATCTGAGATGGCCAAGGCTGTTAATCCTAAACTTTTCCAGATCAATAAGAAGGCATTTGAGCTAGGATACAATGGTTAGAGTACGTTTTGCTCCCAGTCCAACAGGAAATCTGCATATTGGTGGTGCGCGCACTGCTATATTTAATTGGCTTTTTGCTAAAGCCAATAATGGAATATTCATCTTGCGTATCGAAGATACGGATATTAACAGAAGTAAAAAAGAGTACCTGGATGAAATCTTAACATCCCTTAAGTGGCTGGGTATGGATTGGCAGGAGGAATATTATCAAAGTAAGCGCTCAAAGTTATATAAAGAACATGCACAGAAGTTGTTAGATAAAGGCCTAGCCTATGAACAGGAAAGCACTAAGGAAAACGTGAAAGGCAAGGCGATAATCTATAGGGTAGTCCAGAATCGAAAAATTAAAATAAAAGATTTGATATATAAAGATATTGAATTTGACACAGCAGAGATTAAAGACCAGGTATTGATTAAATCTGACGGAACACCAGCCTATAATTTTGCCTGCGTGGTCGATGATTATCTTATGAAAATCAGCCATATTATTCGCGGCGATGACCATATTTCCAATACGCCAAAACAGATTATGCTTTATGAGGCCTTGGGTGCAGAGATCCCGCAGTTTGCGCACTTGCCGTTGATACTAGGCAAAGGCGGCGGCAGACTTTCAAAGCGAACCGGGGCCACAGCAATATCAGAATATCGCAAGATGGGCATTTTACCAGAAGCGCTTTTTAACTATCTCCTGCTTCTGGGATGGTCGCCGGGAAAAGACCAGGAGATAATTGATAATAAATGCGCTATAAGTAAATTTAAGTTAGAAGGCGTGAATAAAACTGCAGCTACATTTGACTCGGATAAGTTGCTATGGATGAACAATCAATATTTAAAAAGCGCAGATACAGATAAGATATTAGATTTGCTTATTTTGCCTCTTTCAGAGATTGGCTTTATTGATAAGAACACCGATAGGAATTGGTTAAAGGATGTAGTAAGGTTATTTCAGTCCCGGCTTAATAGATTAGGCGATTTTTTAGAATGGGCTGATTTTTTCTTTAAAGATGAAATCATATTTGATGAGCAGGCAGCCAACAAACTAAAGGCCAGAGACAGCTCGCAAGATTTCAAGAATTTGATTCTTAGATTTTCCGAGATTTCCGAATTCAGCCCGCAGGCAATCGAGGAAGCATTTAGAGATTATATTACCCAGGCAGACATTAAATCTCGCGATTTGATACATCCTCTGCGTGCAGCTCTTACCGGAAAGACAGTTGGTCCGGGATTATTTGAGGTCTTATCGGTTTTAGGAAAGGATAAAGTAATTAAAAGGCTAGAGAGGGTAATCAAGCAGAAGGACATCGCAAGTTGAGGGAAATCGCCAATGATTAAACGAATAAGTTTGCTTATAATGGTATTGAGCTTGGGATTTAGTTTATGTTCCTGCGAGACCATCAAGGGAACGGGAGAAGGATTTTTTACTGGGATTGCTAAAGACGTAGGTAATACCTGTGATAATATCGCAGATTTGGGTAGGGCACTTAAGCGGGCAGATGAAGAGTTTGAGGAAAAGTTCTGGTAGTCAAGTTTTTAATATCTTGCGGGATCGTATAACTGGCAGTACGCCAGATTCTGGATCTGGTTGTCAAGGTTCGAGTCCTTGTCCCGCAGTTATTTCCAGACTGGACTCGAACCAGGAGAAGGAGAGGACTTCGACATACGAGTGATTGCGTGATGACGGATGACTGCGCTAAGCGCAGGTTTCTGAATAACTTGAAAATCGTAACAGATTGAGGAGAGACAGACAT